>NZ_JBNGOY010000004.1:0-147420 GCF_050589805.1 Carboxylicivirga fragile
ATGTAACTCCCATTGAATATGAATTAAATTATTACCAAGTTTTAATTGCGGCTTAAGGTCTTAAAAAAACGTCCGGTTTTTATTTGTAATTCCATGGTTTACCTTCAAAAGGGTGGTACACTAGGAAGACCTAATGGTAGCACTGAATCAGAGAAAAAGTTTCTTGAGAAGGATAAGACCAAAGAGATCATTAAGTGGTTGAATAAAGGTCGTACTGTGCGTGAAATTGCAAGTCATACTCAGGCTAGTAACAAAACCATTCTTAAGGCTAAACAAATCGGGGGGAGGTATGGGTTGGTAAAAGAATGGTGATTTATAATTTTAATCGAATGCAGGTGGAATATATTTTCTATTTTTAACAATAATTATTTTAAGCGAAAATACAAATGTCGGATTCTAAATCAATTAAACAACAAATAATCAATGCTTTTACATCAGAGTTTGGGTTTATGCAGGATAAATTTGAGATATTAGATTTATTATCAAATGGATCTCCAATGGATTATAAAACCATTGAATATTTAAAACTACCATCAGAGGATATTAATATTGTGTGGCATCCGGGAGTATATGTTTTCATAGGTAATAATGTAGCGTACAGAGTCGGTGTTAGCATGAATAATAGTAGAGCAAGAGTTATGCAACATTTAGATGTTAGAACCCAAAAAGATGGCTATTGCGTCTGGGATATCAACCAATATGAAGACAAATCAATTCTACTGTTTAATGTAAAGAATAAGGTAGATAAGCACTGGTTATTAGCGTTGGAAGTATTTTTGGAAACTAAGTTTCAACCTAAAATTAAAGCAGGAAGAATTGGATAGTGGATAATTACATATTCACTACACATTTATTTTATGAGCATTATTATTAATGCTTATTCGTGTTGTACAAAGCAAAAACATATGAGAATAATAAAGAATGTTGCACTTTGGTTTTTGGGAATAACAGCAATTATTAGTGGTTTTTTCTACTTGATTGAGGCGACAACCAATGAAATGAGAGGACTTAATATTGCATTAATACTAATTGGTGTATATACTATTCCATTTGTAAAAAAGAGATTAAATATTCAACTACAACCAATTATCCATGTATTTCTTTACATAGGACTATTTTTTATCATCCAAGAACTCGATTCCGTTAAAAGAAATGAAATTGAAATCACATATACGGTTAATGCAACAAGTCTAAATATTAGAGAGGGAGCAGGAACAAGTTTTGCCATTGTTCATAAATTAAAGCAAGGAGATGTTGTTAGCGTTCTTTCAATTGAAGAGCCATGGTATGAAATTTCTACAGTCGATGGAAATAAGGGTTATGTTGCTGCGGAGTTTATTAAAAAAGAAGAAGAACAAAAGAGTGTTTGGTGGCGATGGATTGTATACATTATTTGGGGAGTTGTCGTGATAAGAATAATGTTTAAAAGAAAAAGAAGATATTCTAATGAGATCTCTAGTGGTTATGAGAAGTCCGCTAGTTTTGAAACAATTTCTAATAGTTCATCAAGTAATACTAGAGAAAAACCAAAGCCTGATTTTCATAAACAAACATCACACACAAATAAATCAGAAGAACCATTTAGAAAGTCATCATCACAGAAAGATGATTCAGTTGAAACTAAAGAAAAAGATAAAAAAGAGGACGCAAAGAATTATTACTGTAAATGTTGCGGTAAAAAAGATTCATCAATTCGTTCTTTGACATCGAGTTCGTGTAGATATAGTTCAAGTAAGAAACATCAACCGTATGAAGGGGATATTGCTCTTAAGTTCTTTTGTAAATATTGTGGAAAAGAGGATAGAACGATTAGTTCTTTAACTTCGAGTTCATGTAGAAATAGTCCCAATGGAAAGCACGAACCATTTATCGGTGAGTCTTTCAATTCATACTTTTGTAAATATTGTGGCAATAAGGATTCCTCTATTAGTTCTTTAACTTCGAGTTCTTGTCGTTATAGTCTAAATCAAAAACATCAACCATATGAGGGAAAAAATGCACTTAAATTTTACTGTAAGTATTGTGGAAAAGAGGATTCCTCTATTAATTCTTTGACATCAGGTTTATGTAGGATTAATTCAAGTGGGAAGCATCAGCCTTACATCGGAATAGAAAGAAAAGAATATTCTTGTGAATTTTGTGGAAAGAAAGATTCATCAATCCGTTCATTAACATCAAGTACTTGTAGAAATAATCGAGATGGTAATCATCAGCCATACGAAGGCAAGATGCAGATTAATTATACTTGTAAATACTGTGGTAAAAAGGATTCAACGATTAGTTCTTTGACTTCTAGTTCTTGCAGAAATAGTCCCAATGGAAAACACCAACCATATTAGGATTTATAACATTAAGTAATTTCAGATTCATTTATTCAAACATATTCATAGTTTATACATCACGTTATAGAAAAGTTATGGCAAATGGAAAAATAAAAGAACAACTTCGAAATAGAATCGCAAATTATGAACATTGGATTTCTTCTGGTTGTAAAGGAAATCCACCTCAAAATGTTCAAAAGGAGTTATTTGAATTATTCAAAGAATCTCCAAATACCTATACAATTTACAGAAATTATTTATGGAGTCTTTTGATTGGATTGGATGGGGAAAGCGATGAATTATCAGAATTTTTAGAATTTCTTAATCACTCAAAATCTGATGTTAAATTCAATGAAATTGTTAGTTTCTTTGAGACTGAAACGATGAGTTCATTTGATAACAAACGTATGAATGTTTTTGAAATTGTTTCTGAAGTTTCTGTTCAAGGTCTCTCTCAAGTTAGTTGCTTTTTATATCAAAGTTATTATGAAATTGAATCCATTCTCTTATTATTTGCTTCAATAGCTTCCTTTAATACTAAAGGAAGCGTAAATACTGAATTAAGTAATCTTCGAGATAAATCTGGCAGATTAAAAAAAGGAGTTGCAGTTGACTTTATAAAAGCAAAACTAAAAAAATACCCGATATTATTGAGTTTATTTAATAGTGGGTATAATGTAAAATTAAGGAATACAATTGGTCATAATAGCTATCGAATTAATGGCGAGTGTATTGAATCATTAGATTCTGAAATTAAAGTTTCAAAATCAGAGTTTTTTAAATCTCTATATGACCTTCAGAAATTGAATAATTTTCTAATTTACTTTTATTCATCTAATAGTTTAATAGAAAATGACTTTAAAGATAATGGTGCTATATCTATAGGGTTTGGAGAGGACGAAGAAGAATGCCTCCTATATGTTTTTCAGTTAGAATGCTTCTTCAATATTGATAATGAAAAAAAATGGTTTGACAATGTGATATTTACGATCGAAAATGATTTTATTCGAACAACATTACCAACAAAAACACCAATGAAAGGCAAATATGACGACAGGATGAAAACATGGCTAGAAAAGCAGAAAAAGAACAATAAGTTAACCGTTGTTTTCGAAAGCATTCGACCTCAAATGAATGAAGATGATAGTATCATAGAAACAGAATATGGAAATTTTGCGATTTGCGGTAACCAGATTGAGATAAAATGTGATTATGAGATAAAAACCACTTGCTAATCAAATAGGCGACTGACAGGATTGTTGCACTGCCAATGTGCCTCACTCTTCCTAAAGTAATGGTTCGTTCATGACGGTTCAGTCCCTAAATAATCATCTCCTTCCACCCCTCATAAATAAATACCATCGCCATAGTATCTAACTCACAGTACCTGAGAAGTCCATCAGCAATTCTCTGGTGTTCCTCTTGTGACATCTCCGAGAACTGCATCATCGCATATGCGGTCATGGCAGCACCACCATCAGCTAGTTTATCGCCCATAAGGTAAGCCTCAATTTGGTCATCATCCAACCCATCGAACAACGATGGTAGCAACTTGTAGGGACTAATTACCTTCCCCTGATCATCAAGCTGAATCCACTTCCAACCATCCTTAAAATTAAGACTTTTGACTTCAGAATTAAGACCGTAAATAGGTTGGATATACCTTTCCTTCAGGTACTCAGAAGAGTTCATTATTGCTGGTAAAACAGCTTTAATCGAATTCGATCCTTTCATCAGGGGATGCCAGTAATAAGACTTCACCAATTCCAGAAGGTCAATCATGTCCCTTGTACCTCTGTGGTTCGCTGAATGAGTGATGGTCTTTATGAATTCAATTAGTTCTTCTTTATCATTCACATCATCATTATTAGCCTCCTGAAGCTGGATCATAATGTGGTTTAGAATTGTGTTTTCATGTGCAGCATACCTAAAGACCGAACCTTCATCCTCTGAGAGTTCAGCTTTCAACATCCTAACAAATTCGAAATTGGGAAATACACCACGATAAATATTCAAGTACTGTCCCTTGTGCTCAATGCGACCATCTTCATAAATAATATGGTGGGAGAATTGAAAAGCAGTTTGTTCGTACGGTCGTCTCCCCTTATAGAATGGTACAGCAACAGCAGAGGTCTCAAAGTCAATCATGTGAAGCGGATACACCCAACTATCCATTTCTTCCCTAAGACCATCGAGATCAATATATGGTTGAGGATCGAGAGAAACAGTTTGTTGAACCTGTAGCCATTGTCGTGCCTTGGGAGTTAATATGTCTTCTTGGTTCTCAGCACCACTACCAATATCATCAACAGTGACCTGATCCATATGGTAGATACCATTATCCATTAGCTTCTGCTTACCCCTGAAGTTCCAGATATCGAATATTAGGGGTTTGTCGAAGTCCTGATGCTTCCAGTGTAGTTGATGAGACCAACATTCTTTAAAGCCTGAGAATTTACCATCAGTTTCTTCTTCTGTTTTGAATTCACATGACGCACATCCGGTATGAATAGGTGTTATGATTTTCTTATCCTGAGAATAATGATCAGCAAGATATTTAACCAAATCGATAAAACTCTTTTCGGGCAACGTTTTTGAATCAGTGCCATCATAAATCATTTGACATAGATCGTCAACATTAACTCGTACCAATATCTCTTCACCAAGTTCTTCAGGAGTAGGATTGCCAACGATTTCAACATAAGTTCTACCGTTTGAATTCTCCTTCAATAAAAACTTTTGGTTCAAACCATCAACAGTAGCAACAGTGTCTTTATCAGCCAGCATCAAATATGCTTTAACATCCCAATCTGGCTCTGCTTTAGTGACAACATGTTTCTGAAAAGCCACATCATATATGTATTTCTTCCACCCCGAATCTAGGTAGCCACTCTTGTTTAGCATGTCCAGTGAAGAGTTACCGGAAAAGGATTTTGATTTAACTTCGATGAGGTTAATCTGATTCCCAATCTTCTCCAAAACATCAACACGGATGAATAAATTATCAACTCTGAAGGCAGCTTCAAATATTACAACGTTTTCTTGTTGAAGTAGATCATTAGTTCTCTTGATGGCTTCTTCATAATCCAATGCATCGATATCATGACCATTGGGGTAGTAACATTTAGCAAGAGCACCAACTTGAAAACCACCTTTGGCGAGGGCAGCTAGAAAATCATTCTCTGTGTTTTGATCAGGGTATTGGTCTTTGCCTGAATAATATAACTTGGTGGGGCAAGCTAAGGCTAGGGCGAATCGGGATTTGGTTAGGTATCGGGGCATGATGCTTAGAGTTTAAATAAGTTTACTATACATAAAGAAAATAATAATCCACGTCAATCATGTATTCTTTTTACTTAAATTTAGATTTTAATCACATATTCTAGAATAAGAATGAAAATTGAAATAGCTGAATCACTCGTAAATAGTTACTTAAAGCATGTTGAAAAATGCCGACTGGTACAAACCAATTGGGCAACCAGTGGTGGTTGGGTAATTACTGATTACGATAAAGAAAGAGCAATTGAATTGTTCGAGAAAATAAAGCAACATCCTGTCTTTAGTGAAATATTTAAAGGTAATTCGTTTGAACAACTAGTTAAACAAGCTGAAATAGATGTCTTAGGAATAAATGTGGAAGAAAGCACTGTTTATGGCATAGATGTCGCATTTCATTCAGCCGGATTAAATTATGGTGGTCAGGATGAAACATGTGCCCGGTTAATGAAGAAGATATTCAGGACGGTTTTTATCATGCAATGCTACTTCAGCCAGTTTGATAAGTTTCACTCTTACTTTGTTTCTCCAAAAGTAAACCCATCGGTTGAGAAACAGATTTTAGAATATATCGATATAGCAAGGGGAGTGATTAGTGATGACAGTATTTCCATAAGGTTAATAGCTAATAGTGATTTCTATTCAGAGATGGTTGATCCAATCAGTAAAACCGTTAAACATGAAAATGATACCACTGAATTATTCGCACGAGCATTAAAGTTGTTGCAGTTGGATAATCGAAGTAAAAGCAATTTGATAACTCCGATTATACCATCGGGTGGCGTTAAAGTAAACAGTACTAAACCATCTGAAGATGGTATGAAAATAGGTCAGTTTGTTCAATACCATATGCAAAGACTATTCGATGAAGGGAAAATATCCGACTCGGAGATATCAAACCTTCTTGATGGATGGTATTCCAAACAAACCTTTAATCAGGACTGGTCTGTTCTTAGAAAAATAGAAGAAGGAACTAAAGATGATAAAGGCTATGGACGATATTATTCACGAAATATTTATGGGGGAAAGTACTACCTGACTTCTCAGTGGTATGATCGTCATTGGGAAATGTTTAAGAGTTGGCTTTCTAATTATTAAGCAACATCAATCCCGTAAAAAAAATAGATTATGGAAGAATTGCTTTTAGAATATAAGGTTGAGCCAACTGATATGTATTATCAGAATAGATTTATTAGATTCTATGTTGATCACACCAATAATGGAGAGATGTATTTTTTTAAATGTAACAGAAAAAAATATTTTATAACCCATGAGGAATACAGTGATTTAGAAAGAAGTATTTCAGGTCTGAAACTGGTTATTCTATTGCCAGATGATGCATGCGGATGTGATGGAGCGTGGGAAAGTTTAAGAATTGAAAAAGGATTTAATTCAATAGAATTTAAATGGTGGTGCGATTCTGCTGGTGATCAATGGAAAGGGATTTATGAAATAAGGGATAAAATAATGCATTTAAAAGAAAAATATGCGGATGCCAGTGACAATGCTGATTCCAATACCAAAAAATACTAAATAAATGGTAATTAACAACCAAATGAACATACCTTCCCTCACATTCGAAAGAATCAAAAATGATACTAAAAGGTTAACGATCCAGTCATCAGATTCTTATATTCAAACATATCCAGAGTTTATACAATACTTCAGAAATATCGATAGTATTGAGAAGCATCATTTATTAATTTCTAGCCATTTTGTTTATGGTTGGATGCCAACAATAATAACTTTAGACTTAACAAAGATTGATGAAGTTGTTTCGTTATTGAATGCTGCCAAGGATGGAATAGAATTATCGATTGATGATCTTAGTATTTTAAAGCCTTGCATTAATAATTCAATGGTTGGACTCTCTAAACTGTTACACTTTATTAATCCAGAAATGTATGCCATATGGGATAGTCGAATTTTTAGGTATGTTACAGGTAAGAAATCACAATATGGAATAGATCGACCAGAACTGTATCTTCAATATTTATCTGCACTTAAATCGATTTCAAGCAATAAGGATTATACAGCATTACATGAAGCAATTGAAAAGCAAATGGGGTATCCAATAACTCATTTTAGAGGAATTGAGATAGTGATGTTTGAGACAGATAAGCAAACGAATTAATGAATCAATTACACTTATGGGCGTTATTTACGATAGTTTTAAGGATAAGCAGTTGGCTGGCTTAATTCTCTATGCTACACTACATGATATGCAAAAGACCGAATCAATATTAGAACAGGTTAATTCTGGTAATTTAAAGATAGTACCTGTATATCCGGGAATGGGAGAGAAAGTACCTAAGAATGCTGAATGTATTGGTAGCATTATGGACGGAGCATTGTACTTATTAAAACTAATAAACTAACCAACTAGAATTAATAATTAATCATCTCCTCCTCAAACAAAATACTTATTGCCTACAACATCATGAACATTCATAATGCAAACACTTAATATATTATGGAAAAGCTAAAAGATTCTTATGAAGTGGGATTTGATCCAGATGAAAATACCATGATAATTGATCAATCTGGTGAAATTCATTATTCATTAGGTTTTCACTTTCATGATAATACTGTTGATGAAGAAATATCAAAATCACACATATTTTACACTCTTAAAGGATACAAACGAATGTGTAGAATACCGATCCTTACGAGTAACCATAGTGATGCAAAGAATATCACTAGTTACTATCCTGACAGTCCTGTCATAAAAATTATCAAGAAAGAATCTTTTAGATCAGGTACATATGATAATATCTATAAAGGCTACCCTGAAGAAATACTAACAGAATATTTCAGTCCTCTTATTCATGATATTAAAAATGAAGAATACCTAACTTGGAAACAGAAGAACGATTTAAATGAGAAGTTTAGTAAAACTAGAAAGCTTGTTTCAAAGTTTTACCGCATCTTAAAGAATGGAATGCACACAAATCTGGATTGTAGCCTATCAGAATTATTTAATCATACTATTAAAGATAAAAAGTTCATGATCCTTTACGAGAATTGGAGAAATTCTAATTATAATCAAGATTCTGAACCAAGCGTGGTAATTCGTGACCGTAATTCAAGTTCTATTAATGGATTTGAATTATGTACCGTTAAAGACAACAAGCTATATGGTAGGAGTGCTAGAAAAATTGGTCAATATACTCTTGATGGAGAATTAGTAAAAGTTTATCCGTCAATCGTAGAAGCAGTAAAAAATACTGAATGTACAAAAAGTGGTATATGTAAGGTTCTTTATGGTGACAGAAAATCACATAAAGGATATTTTTGGAAACATGAGTAGTTTTCATTCTCTCCCCTCCATCTCACTTTCATATCTCACATTTTGTGATATATTTGTAAACCTATATTCAAATCGGGGGATTTATATGAATCGGATTAAAGAAGTGCTTGAGGATAGAGGGATCAAGCAAACTTGGTTAGCGGAACGATTGGGCAAAAGCTTCAATATGGTTAATGCTTATGTGCAAAACAGAAGGCAGCCAAGTATTGAGGTTCTTTATCGAATAGCTGAACTATTACAGGTTGAGGCTAAGGAGTTGTTGGTGAATAATGATATGGTTGAAAAGGGAGGTGCTGATGAAAAATAAGTACCAGACAGGATATAGTACGAGGTCGTTAATGATAAAAGAATTTGATGCCATAATAAGTTCCGTTAATGACATTGGAGAATTTATTGCCGGAAGAGAGAAGGTCGATATTAATATCATCCCGGTAAATTCAGAAAACTCTAAAAAGAAGGTGTTGGCAGAAGTACTTAAAAGGGTTAGAAATGTGGGGAATAAAATATTTTGGAATTTGTTTTTAAACGCAAATCCAGAAGATAAATCGCTTATCCTTTTCTATGCGATATGTAAGTCATATCAACTAATACCGGACTTTGTATTAGACGTGGTGTTGAACAAATGGTATAACATGGATTACGAATTATCATCATACGATTTTAAGAACTTCATATACAAACTTTCTGATACACATCCTGAATTAGAAGGTATGTCAGATAAGAATTTGAGTAATATTTCTGGTGCTACCTTAAAGGTATTAAGGGAAGTTGGGATGTTAAAGAAAAACACGCTCGTTCAGGTCGAGTACGATCAACAAATACTCAAAGAAATCGTCAACAATGGCGACAGTTGGTTTCTGGAGGTATTGCTATTAAATGAGAATGAACGAAAGGAGATTATTGAAGCATGATCAATATTGATAAACTATATGATTTAATGTCGGATAAGGGTTTTCAAGAACCAAGGACTGGTAACCTGTTCTTTCCGGCATACATATACACCTACGCTCCAGAGAACGAATATGCCATGCGAGAGCAGATTAATCTATTGATCGAGAAACTCAAGCGTCCAAATCATTACTTGGATTCATTGGTGATTAATATCTATCACGAAGTAATTGAATATCTGAAGGATATAACCTTTGCTGGTCAATCGCTTTTTGATCAGGTAATAGAAAAGGAAAAAGAAGACCCTCAAGACGCTTTGCAATGGATACGTGAAGAGATTAATCATGGGGAGTTCTATGAGCAATTTGAGAAAAAGGTAAAAAGTCACTTTCAATCAAATGAAGACCAACGGGTGTACCTGATTCTTCATGGTTTCGGAAGTTCATTCCCTTACTTAAGAGCATCCGAGTTCTTGAAGAGAACAGAACGACTCATCAAAGAATTTAAGATCATCGTTTTTTACCCCGGTGAATATACCGAATCAAAATACAGTCTGTTTGGACTGCTTAATGACGATAATATGTACCGGGCAAACAACCTAAACAGACAATTAGGTGAAACAATTGAATAAACTAACACAATATAAAAGACATTAAACCAGATAGAATGCTCATTCAAAATTTATACGACAAAGACATTACCCGGAGAATCAACCCGGCAGTTGTAGTAAGTGAAATGGAAGACTACTTCATTAAGCAGGAAATTGATGAATATGTCTTTACTCAAGGAATTACTAAAAACATATATAAGTTTCTAAACGCTGTTGCCAACAAAAAAGAAGGTAAAACAGGTGTTTGGATCAGTGGATATTACGGAAGTGGTAAGTCTCACTTCATTAAGTACCTGTTCTATTGTTTGAATAAGGAGTATCGTCAAGATGCTTTTTCCAACTTTAAGGAGTCGTTGGAGAACTTGGAGTTAACAGATGAACCAACATTGCTTCAGGTATCCAACCTTCAGAAAAGTCTTGATCAACTCACCATTGAAGAAATCATCTTCAATATTGATGCTGTTTCTGATCAGGATGGAGCGAAAGATCGTATTACCAGAGTGTTGTTAAATCAGTTAAATGCCTACAGAGGTTACAACCATAGTAATATTGCTCTGGCTCTATATCTTGAAAAACCATTAGATAAGAAAGGGCATTTTCAGGCATTTAAGGATAAAATAAAATCTGCTTTCAATACCGATTGGACCGGAAATCAAAATCGATTTGCGAGGATGTATCTGGATAAGGTGATTCAGATTGCGATGGAATTCGATGCTGATATTGATAAAGAATCCTTGAAAAAAAGTATTCTGGATCGTAATCAGGATTACACCATCGAGTTCTTAATCGATGAATTGAAGGATTACCTGTCTCAACAGGATGATAACTATCGTTTGTTATTCCTAATGGATGAAGTATCTCAGTACATTGGTTCAAATACTTCTTTACTGCTGAACCTTCAAACCATAGTTGAAGAGGTTGGGGCACAGATTGGTCAAAAGGTATGGATCGTTTGTACGGCACAACAAGAGTTATCGAACTTGATTGACAATACCGATAGTAAAGCAGAGGATTTCGGAAAGATCATGGGACGTTTTGAAACCATGATATCGCTCGAAAGTCAGGATGCAGCATACATTACCAAACGTAGGGTGTTAGATAAAAACTCGGATGGATTAGGTGCATTAAGTGATTACTATAAGGAGAATAAAGGGGCAATTGAAAACCAGTTTGTATTCGATCATGATCTGTATGAGAACTTCAACAATAAAGAAGATTTCACCTTAACTTACCCTTTTATTCCTTACCAGTTTAGATTGATCTCCGATGTATTTGAATCGTTTAGCCAAGTAGGATATGTAGGCGAAGGTGTAAAGAACACTGAACGTGCTATTCTTGGAATTACTCACTACACAGCAAACCTTTGTAAGGATAGTGAAGTTGGGTATTTTGTGCCATTCGATCTCTTCTTCAATGAACAGCTTGAAAAGAATCTGACTCACCATGCAAGGGGAATATTGGACCGGGCATACAGTTTGGAAGCCATTAAGAATGATGAGTTTTCTAGACGAGTCGTAAGTTCTGTGTTTATGATCTCCAACCTTGGAGAGAGTCAAAGTGTTAATTTCCCTGCAAATGTGGAGAATCTCGCTTTACTAATGATGGATTCGGTGGATACCTCAAAAATGGATATGCAATCCAAGGTACAGTCAGTACTTGATGTTATGGTATCGCAAAACATCATTCAGGTTTCTGAAGGTAAGTACCGTTTTCTCAAAGAGGATGAAATTGAAGTGGCTCATATCATTAGAAGTACTGTTGTAACCAATGAAGATAGGTTAGATTACATTTATAAGGATATTATTCTAAAAGTTTTAAAGCCAACTCCGGTTGCTCAACTAGGGACTCGCAACTTCAAAATTGCTATTTCAATTGACGATAAAGAGATTGGAACAAAAGGGGATTTCAACCTTAAATTCTCAATTTACGATACTACCGATCTTGATCATCTGGCTCATTCTACTCCTTCCAACGATATCATCATAGGTATCAGTGAATGGTTTAATAATGACACTGATCTCCGTGCTCAGGTTTTGGATTATGTAAGAACTCAAAAATACATTTCTTCAAACCGTAATGCTACCGGAACACGAGCGGAAACGATTAAGAACTTTGGCGAAACCAATAAAACCCTGTTGGATGAAATCAAACTTCGCTTTGAAAATAAGTTTCAGCAGACCGCTATCATCTCGAAAAACCAAGTGATTACATCGGATGACATTAATGGTGGAAACCCTAATGCACGGTTTGTGGATATGGTGAAGAAGCATATGGAGCAAGTATACCACAAACACAATCTTAGTTCCAGCTATGCCACTACTAATGCCGAATTGTTAAAACAAGCCAAGCAAAAACAAAAGGAGATGTACAAAGACCTGTCTCCGGCTGAAGAAGAACTCAACAACAAACTAAACCTATTTGGTGAAGTAGCGGTGGTTGGTGATGTGGTGAAGCAATTTGAGAAAGACCCATACGGATGGAAAGATATATGTACCTTGGATATCCTATTACGTATTGCCAAGAAAGGGCACAGGCGTTTCGAGTGGAAAAACGAAGAGATTAATCTTGAAACATATGCAGATAAAGCACTGAACTCTAAAGAACGTGATTCTATAACCATTCTGAAAGAAAAGGTTCATTCGCAGGAAGAAATCGATGCATTCAGGCATGCCGTTAATGATGAAATATTCAACGAGACTCTTATTCCTTCAAATATTATGGAATATAAGGAAGCGGTTGAATCCTTTAGAATAAACCTTCAACCAATAATTGTTCAGGTTAATCAGTTTAAAAATGATTACGAGAGTTATCCATTTCATTCGCACCTAAAGATTTACCACAAACAACTTGAGACAATATATCACGAGCGTAATCCAGAAAAATTGGTTTCAACAGTAATGTCTCAGAAAGAAGAGTTAGTTACTGCACGTGATACATTCATGTTTATAGTAGAGTTCGAAGAGCACAACTTCAAAGCATATGCTGATATTGCAAACTTTACAAAACAGAATGAGAACAATTTCACCTCATTGGAAGACACTCTAAATATTAAGGCTGATGAATTGGTGGATTACTTTGCCAAAGACAAAGAGCCATGGGAGAAGTTTCCTCAAATGCGAAAGGCATACAAAGAGGTGCATGGAGCGATTAAAACCCGAATAGAAAACCTTCGAACAGAAGTGGTTAATTTATATGAAACCATTTTTGAAGAGATTGAAAAGCATCGTACTGAATTAGGCTTAGATGCCAACATAACACCTGCTTCTGATCAGCTTCTAAATAAAATTGGAAAAGAAGGGCAAATTACGATGCTGGAGAATTATCAGCTTAATGCCAGTAACTTCAGGGCAGAGAATTTTAAGAAGCTGGAAAATCGCAAAGCGGAAGAAGAGGCTAAGAAAACGGGTAAAAGTTATGTTACCAGCGTTGATGTCTTCATTGCAAAAGAAATGTCTCCACAAACCATTGAAACACCAGAACAGTTGGATGACTACATCAAGAAACTGAGAGAACGATTGATGGTAAAACTGGCTAAAAACAAAAAAATATTCTTGAACTAATATGCAAACCAACAATATAAAGTCCTTTGCGAAGGAAGCACGTTTAATTTTAATGGATGGGGTATTACAACGTCTAAAATATTGGGGATTTAACGAGGATGGCAACAATGACCAGAATCTGGAAGCGACTCATGGGGGATATTCCTTTAGGGGGCAAATCTACACTGAAACTACCGTCCCTGCAAAGTGGAACAAGCTAAAGGAACGATTGACGGATAAACAATCTGTTGAGGATGTGATTGAAGAAGCCTCATATACTTGGTTTAACCGTTTGATGGCAATTAAAATATTAGAATCCAATGGTTATATCACCAAACAGTTGGAATATGCTGAAGGGGTTCGTACACCATTAATCGTTCAAAATGCTAAACGTGGACAATCAACTCTGACCAAACAGAGTGAGAAGGATTTATTATTGGAGTATTTACAAGACGATAAAGAAGAACAAGCCTTTGGATTGTTGATTGCTGACCTATGCAACCGCAATAAGTTGTTGCACGATGTGTTTGGTAAACTTGACGATTATACCGAAATATTGCTCCCACAGAACCTAATGCAAGCTGATGGTTTGCTTGACCTGATCAATAGCGATGCCATTGCCTTGGATGACTATAAAGAGGTGGAGTTAATTGGGTGGTTGTATCAATTTTATATCTCGGATAAGAAAGACGAGGTATTTGCCGGGTTTAAAAAGAATAAGAAAGCCAGAGCAGAAGATATACCAGCAGCCACGCAGATATTTACACCTAAGTGGATTGTGAAATACATGGTGGAAAACACCGTTGGTAAAGTTTATCTGGATTACGAACCCACTTCTGACCTGAAAGAGGAAATGAAGTACTTGGTGGAGAACGATAGTGATATAAACAACCAAGCCATTATCACCGACATCACCGAATTGACCTTGATTGACCCGGCATGTGGTAGTGGACACATATTGGTTACCGGGTTTGAATTACTGTTTAAGATGTACCGAGAAGAAGGGTATACAGCCAAACAAGCAGTGGCTTCAATTTTGGAGCACAATCTTTACGGTCTAGATATTGATGACCGTGCCATGCAACTGGCTCGTTTTGCGGTATTGCTGAAGGCTGCGAAGTACGATGCCGATATCTTAAACAAAGGCATCTTACCTCATATCTATAGTTTCCCTGAAACAAGCCATTTCTTAAACGAAGAGTTACAAAACTTTTTGGGGCACGATGGACATGAACATGTAGCTGACCTAAGAGAAGCAATGCAACTGCTTAATCAAGGTAAAAACATTGGTTCTGCCCTTAAACTGGAGTTAAGTGCTGAAGCTTACGATTATATAAGGGGGCAATACAACAACTGGAACAAGCTAAGCCAGAGTGCTGGTGCATTGGATATGGTGCAGAGCGATATATGGATACGTTTAAAACCATTTTTGGAGGTATTGTTACTACTGACCAAGAAATATACATCTGTGGTAGCTAATCCACCTTACATGGGGCAGAAAAGTATGAATGGGGATCTGAAGAGTTATGTGAATTCACATTACCCGAAGACCAAATCAGACCTATTTGCTGTATTTATGGAGGTCTGTCTAGGTTTAAATTCTTCTAAGGGTTTAATGGGGATGATTAACCAGCACTCATGGATGTTCTTGTCTTCATACGAAAAGCTGCGTGATGATATTTTAAGTAATTATGAGATTATTAATATGCTTCACCTTGGTCCACGTACCTTTGAGGAATTAAGTGGTGAAGTGGTACAATCAACTGCATTCGTTTTATGTAATTCGCCATTGACAACAGATAATTTAACCTCTGGTGGCACTTATTATCGTTTGGTTGAGTACCGAACGAATACCGAAAAAGAGCAAAAGTTCTTAAATGGAAGTAATCACTATCAAAACATCCCCCAAACCAACTTCTCCAAAATACCGGGTAGTCCAATTGCTTATTGGGTGAGCGAGAGGGAAAAAGACATGTATTCATCTGGTGAGTTTTACAAAAATTATTCTTTCCCACGAAAAGGCATTGATACAGGTGAGAATGCACTCTTTCTTAAGTTTTGGTTTGAAGTTAACGTCATGAATTGCTCATTGACAAATCATAATGTTAATAAGAAGTGGTTTCCATATAACAAAGGGGGGGAACTTAGGAAATGGTATGGCAATCGAGATTATGTTGTTAATTGGAGAAATGAAGGTGAAGAGATAAAAAGTCGTCTTAAATGGAAAAAAAAGAAACCAACAATTAGGAACATTCAATATCATTTTAGAGAAGGGTTTTCATGGTCTACAGTTAGTTCCAATGGTTTATCCTGCAGGTATGTTCCTGCAGGTTGTTTGTTTGATAATGGAGGTTGTACTTTGTTTTCAGATAACAACTTACTTTATTTAGGTGCTGTTTTAAACAGTAAAATTGCTAAGCGTTATTTAGAATTTCTTTCACCAACATTAAACTTTCAACCCGGTGATATAGGACGAATGTTATACTTTCCTCCAAATAATCATTCAGCAATTTGTGAAGTAATAATAAATGAGTGTATAAAAATCACAAAATTCGATTGGAATTCCTTTGAAACCTCATGGGATTTCATACACTCCCCTTTATTAAATGGTAATAACTCCTTAACTGAATCATATCAACATTGGCAGGAACAAGTAACCAATGATTTCTACCAACTCCACGCCAATGAGGAAGAACTTAATCGCATTTTTATCGAAATTTATGGTTTGCAAGAAGAATTAACTCCAGAGGTGGCATTAAAAGATATAACCATCCTTCAAGATGAGTTGGATCGTAATGCGTTGGAACAACTAGAGCCTATTTATAGAGAACAAGGTAAAGATGCCGTTGAACTGCCCATCGATAAAGTAGAAGTGCTAAGTCAGTTTGTAAGTTATGCTATTGGTGTTTTTCTAGGTCGCTATCGTCTGGATAAACCCGGCTTAAACATTGCCCACCCTAATCCATCTGATGATGAGGTTGCTTCCTATCAATACAACAGCCATCCCATTGAAATTGATGAAGATGGCATCCTACCCCTTATGGGAGATAATTGTGCCTTCCCTGATGATGCCTTGGTACGCATGAAAGACATCATGTACGCCATATGGGGTGAAGAGACATTAACCGATAACGTTAACTTCCTGCATGAGTGTTTGGGTATGGACCTTCACAAGTGGCTCAACAATCAATTCTGGAAGTATCACACCAGTATGTACAAGAAGAAACCAATATATTGGTTATTCGCATCCAATGCTTCCAAACCACAAAACGCAGCGTTTAAAGTATTGGTTTACATGCACCGCATGGATAAGTTTACGGCACAGAAAATTCAACGCAACTACCTGCATCCTCATCAGGAGTACCTCAAGCAGGAGCGTGAGAAGCTAGAAGAGAATGAAATCACTTTGAGTCGTGAGGAAGTTAAACGTTTGGAGCAGATACGTAATTGGGAGATTGAGTGTCGTGATTACAACGAGGTATTAAAGAATTTGGCAACCAAGCAAATTGAGTTTGATCTGGATGATGGTGTAACTGTTAATTATGCCAAGTTTGAAGGTGCTGTTGCTAAGATATAATGGACAATGATAGTAGATAAGATTAAAAATATATTACTTCAAGAGAAGCGAAATATCGTATTTTATTTCGATGCGGATGGTTCATTACGTGATGACCTTCAAGAAATAGAAGCATCCGGCATTAAGGTAATTGAGGTTCAAAACAATTATTTTGAACTCAAGTATCGCTTGGAGATTGAATGGGCAGGACAGCAATTGTTTTTGTATCATCCATTTGCTCGACCCAACGATAATGAACTCAAGAAATATCCCCTGTTGGATTTATTGAAAGCCAATGCGGAGTTGAGATTGGATGATGCTTCTGAGTTTTTATCGGAATATGGATTGCAGGATCATCACCTATCGCTGGTTAAACGCTACATAAAGCAATTAAAAACCAAAACTAACCAGAAGAAGTTAGCGAAGATTTTGGATAAGGGAAATTTCAATGCTTCTAACCTAAAGTTAGGTCTGATCTCCATTTCTCTGAATTTCAGTTCAATCACTGACAGAAATAGCTGCATCGCCAAGTTGTTGATTAAAGGTACTGATGCAACTAAGTTCAACAAATTATTAAAAACCATTAAAGAACAGGACATAGAAGCCGATATTCTGGAGTGGATCAGTAATTTGGTGAATAAGCGTTATTCAGAATTAAATATTGAAACGGTTTCCGATGTTGCCCGGCTGATCAAATACAACATACTCACGGTGTTTATTGATAAGACCATCAAGGCAGATAGTTATTCGAAACTAAAGATGGATAATGCTGCTGGCTTAAACCGCATGCAATCCTTCTTTCAAGATTGGGAGAACAACCCCACATTAAAAGGTCATATCGAAACTGTATTCAGTGATCTGGCTGCTGACATTCAATACGCCAAGATCATTGAGTGGTACGGAACAGAGCAAGAGTATGGATACTACTCTGAGGATATGTTGAATCGTTTAATTCTGGATTTATATCATAACATAGAAAATCATCCAGTAAGAACAAAGGATGAATGTATTAAATGGATGCGTTCAAGTACTTTACCTGATGATTTAGTAGAGCAGGTTAACTTCATTTACAATGCTTCGGGCATGTATGGTGTGCTTGAAAGTTACAAGTCTTTTAAATTCAATGCACCTGAAGATTACGTCAATGAGTATTCCAATGAATTGTATCAGGTTGATTTAAGTTATCGTAAGGCGGTTATTGCCTACGAAAATGCCAGTGATGACCTTTACGATTTTGAACAAGTGGCATCAAAGGTATTCAGCACCCTGAATGAGAAATATGATCGCTTCTTGATTGATCTGAATGTGGAGTGGCAGAAGATAATGGCAGAGAATAAATTCAACTACCATGCCCTTGATGTTAACAAGCAGTTCGATTTTTACGATAACAACATTAAGGATTTCAATAATAAGATTGTGGTCATTATATCAGATGCCTTACGCTATGAGTTGGGGCACGATATGTATAACGATATGCTTTCCAATAGTAAGAATGACCTTACAATTGAACCTTGTCTGGCTTCAATTCCATCCTACACCAACCTTGGAATGGCGAACCTGCTACCTAATACAGATATGGTAGTAGAGAAAGCAGATGCCGACTTATCATTTAAGGTCAATGGAAAGACAACGGTTAGCACTAACCGAGAGAGCATCTTACAGACTCAAGAAAAAGAGAGTGCCACCATTAACTTCTCTGAACTCAAAAGAATGAGCAAGCAAGAGAAAAGGGCATTCTTTAGAGATCAACGTATCACCTATGTGTATCACGATTGGATTGATGCTGTTGGTGATAAGAAGAAAACAGAACATGAATCGTTTGAAGCCACTGAAAAGGCAATTAAGGACTTAAAGTGGTTAATCAATAATATTTCTGGAGAGATCAGGATCATGCATGTGCTGGTTACCTCTGACCATGGCTTCTTGTACAACTATAACGAATTAGCCGAAAGTAGTCGTGAGGTATTACCCAAAACAAAAGGTTACAGCAGGGAACATGCTCGTTTTGTTATTGCTGATGAGTTTGAAGGTAAGGTGGATGGATACCAAATGGACTTAAAGAATACCACTAATCTGGATACTGATCTTAAAGTGTCTGTTCCAAGAGCCATTAACCGTTATCGAAAACAAGGTAATGTTGGTGTTCAATTTGCACATGGTGGAGCAAGTCTTCAGGAATTAGTTACACCTGTTATTAAGCTATATAAGAACCGTAAAGAAGCTAATCAAGCTGTATCATTCAAACGTATTGATCAAGCGGATAAGATATCCTCGGGTAGCCTAAAGATTACGATTCTTCAGGATCAACCAGTATCCAATGAATATAAAAGTTCGGAGGTAGTATTTGGCTTGTTCTCAGACACAGGGGAATTATTATCGAATGATTCAACATTAATTTTGAATTCAACTTCAAACAATCCTAAAGAACGAGTATTTGAGGTGATATTGTCGCTCAATACACTTGGATCAAAAGCCAGCTTTGGATATTTAAGGGCATACGATAAGAAAGATAAGTCGAGGTTAAATCCGATTGGAGTAAATGACTTAATCAAAATAAGTACACGAGAAATAGATGAGTGGTAATATGGGACTAGAACAAAAAATCATAAAGCACTTTGAAGGTAAGGTCGTACGTAAGGACCTTACTAAGTTTGTTAAAGGTAATGCCGTTGTTCCAACCTATGTGTTAGAATATTTACTTGGTCAACATTGTGCTTCTTCAGATGATGAAATCGTAACGCAAGGCGTTGAAAAGGTAAAAGAGATTATCAAAAAACACTTCGTGCACCGTGATGAAGCTGAAGCTGTTAAGCATGATATTGTTACTAAAGGTAACCACCGTGTCATTGATAAAGTATCTGCCCGGTTAAATGATCGTAGAGGTATCTATGAAGCAGAGTTTGCCAACCTCGGACTTAAAAAAGTGACCATCAGTAATGATATTATTGCCAACCATAAAAAATTATTGACATCAGGTGTATGGTGCATTGTGAACCTATCTTACTTAGGTGGAGATGAAGGTAATGACTCACCTTGGGTGATTGAATCTTTAAAACCTATTCAAATCTCCCATGTAGATTTGGAGGAATTTAAATCGTTACGCTCTCATTTTACCAAAGACGAATGGATCGACCTGTTGATGCAAAGTATTGGCTTAAATCCTGAGCAGTTTAACTTCAGGGGGAAGCTGATTCAATTAACCCGTATGGTTTCCTTCTGTGAAAACAACTACAACCTGATCGAACTTGGTCCTAAAGGAACAGGTAAGAGCCATATCTATTCGGAACTATCACCACATGGGATGTTGATCTCCGGTGGTGAAGTAACTCAAGCCAAACTATTCGTTAACAATAGTAATGGTCAAATTGGTCTGGTTGGTTATTGGGATAATGTGGCTTTTGATGAGTTTGCCGGAATCACTAAGCGAGTGGATAAGAACCTAGTAGATACCATGAAGAACTACATGGCAAACAAATCCTTCTCTAGGGGTAGTTCACCTTATGGTGCAGCAGCATCATTCTCGTTTGTGGGTAATACCATGCATTCAGTAACCCATATGATTAAGCATTCGGATTTATTTGAAGCATTACCTAAAGCATATCACGATTCTGCATTTCTGGATCGTATACACTGTTATATTCCCGGATGGGAGGTGCAGAAGTTACGTAATGAATTATTTACTGATGGTAATGGGTTTATTGCTGATTATCTGGCAGAGATACTAAAAGTGTTACGTAAGGATGATTACTCGCACTTATGCAGTAAATATTTCGAATTATCAGAAGGTATCACCACAAGGGATCGTACGGCTGTTTTAAAGACCTTCTCTGGCTTGTGTAAGATTATATACCCTCATGGAGATTGCTCGAAAGAAGAAGCTAAAGAATTGCTTGATTTTGCTCTGGAAGGTAGACGAAGAGTTAAGAACCAGCTTGCCATCATCGATGAGACCTTCTCTGAAGTTGAATTCTCATACACCAATGGTACTAACAAGATTGCAGTACTAACCCTTGAGGAAAAACAGTATCCAAGTCTATTTAAAAAAGAGGGAGATGAAGAAACTGAGACCTATGAGGAAATACCAATGGTTGTTGAGAGAACTACAACACCAAAAGAAGAACTGTTGTCGGGCAAGCATGTGGTATACGAAGAAAACACTAAAGGGGTAAGTTATGAGAAACTCTTTGCGCCATACCTTAAAGGGGCACGAAGAATAACCATCAATGATCCATACCTACGATTATTCTACCAAGTGAAGAACCTGATGGAATTCATCCAGATGGTTCACAAGAACAAAACCATTGGTGAGGACATTGAGATAAGTGTTGTTACCAAATACGATGAATTTAAAGAGCAGGAAAGTGAGGAGCGTTTCGAACAACTTAAAGAAAGTATCGATGGCTCAGGCATTGTATTCGACTATGAATTCGACCAGTCTTTGAGTTTTCATGCTAGAAGTATCGAAACCGACACTGGATGGAAAATTAGCATAGATAGAGGTCTGGACATCTTCCAGCCATACGATTTTAAGAATCCATTTAATTTGGCAAATACCCTTCAGGAAGAGCGAGAAGTTAAGAAGTTTGAAATTACTTATTTGAGGGAGTAAGTTTTTAAGCATTTAATTATCGATAGCTAAAACTATAAACAATTTCATAGATGGATGATAATATAAAATCAGAGTTTAAACAGAAAAAAATTAATCACATTTTTCATTATACAAGAAGATATGATTGGCTGAAGAAAATTTTAGATTCTGGATTTGCGCCTTCTTATTGTCATGAAAATATTAGTGAGTTTGAATATTTTATTCCAATGGTAAGCTTTTGTAACATCCCATTAAAAGATGTTGATAATTATATGAGGTATGGGAAATATGGTATTGGGATGAGTATGGAGTGGGCAGTTAGAAATAGTATTTCGCCTGTTATATACATTCACGAGCAAACTCCATTTCAGAATTTTTATAGTCTTTTCTCCAGTTATAGAAAATACGATCAGACACTAAGTTTTCAAGATATGTCTATAAAAGTCGTTCAATACTTTAAAAATTGGAAGACACAATATCGAGGAAATGAAATTATC
This sequence comes from Carboxylicivirga fragile, assembly GCF_050589805.1. Lineage (NCBI taxonomy): Bacteria > Pseudomonadati > Bacteroidota > Bacteroidia > Marinilabiliales > Marinilabiliaceae > Carboxylicivirga > Carboxylicivirga fragile. The sequence goes on from NZ_JBNGOY010000004.1 coordinate 22,586, forward strand.
ACATATCATGAAAGAGAATGGCGGTATATACCAAACCTGAACGGTAAGAAGCCGATTATAAAGGTTGATGACCATGAATTTAAAGATTATCAAGATAAGAATAAGATTAAGAAACCCCACTTTCCGGAAAAAGCCTTAAAGATCAATAGTATATCTGACTTAAAATATATTACAGTGAAGGATGAAAAACAAAGATTTGAAATATTGGACCTCCTAAAATTAAAATTTACTGATAAAAGTGTGACAGAAGCTTTGGTCGGGGGGCAATTATTGATTCTCACAATAGACCAACTTCATAATGATTTCTAATCCGTTTTAGTAAAATACCCATAATTAACACTTTGATATAGTACTTCCAATTGAAGTTATACATGCATAAAGCCTTGAGTCAGCAGATAAGTACTATTGAAATTATTTTTTTAGCTAAAAAATATGAACCAAGAAACAAAAGAAAATTTACGAGTATTTGTTGAGTTGTTGAAAAACAACAATAACTACTTTGATAATAAGAAAGTTAAAGTTCACTTAAAAGACTGGAATATATTAAGTTCCGAAGATGATATTAATAAAATTAAATTCAAAGGAGACAACAAGAGTGAAGTATTAAGTATTCTGAGAGAAATTGAAGACAAATTAAGAAACGATTTTATAAACGATCCAAACTATAATTACTTAGTAGATTTAAGAATTAGAAACTCTGTGGGAAGTATAACTGAGTTAGTTTCTATGCCATTAAAAGTAATAACGCCATCTGGAGAAATACAAGAAAACTCTTTTTACAACGAAGAGAAAGTAAGGGAAGAGTCATTTAGGTTAAGAATGATTGATTGCCTAGTAAGTAAAGATGAAGTTATATGTTATAAGATTGCGGAAATTATCAAGTCTAGTTATATTTCTGTTGGGATGATAGATTCTCTGGGTTTAGTAACAGTTTATGTCAAGGATAGTGATTCCATAAACTTGTTGGAGAACGAATATAAGAAACAAATCATTCAAGTATTCATTGATATTCTTGGTGAAGATGGTCTATCTCTGGATAATTTAGTATACAAAGAATATCCAAGTGATTTTTTTAAATCTATTGCCTATGATAATGACGGTAGTTTTCAAATTAAAATAAATGAACTTAGAAGCAACGCAGGATTAATTAATGATAACACGGAGCGAGAAATTAATATTGCTCTTGGTCTAATCGAGCAAGAACAATATTTATCGGCACTACGATTATTATTAATCATTGTTGAAGAAATTACAGATGAGATCATACTAAGGACTGAATCCTGGAGTGCTCAAGGAGAAATTATTGGTTTAAGAAAAAAGATTGCCCTCCTATCTGAAAAATATAATTTCAAAATGAGTACAATATATTTTACTACTGATATTGTGGATATTAGAAATTCTTTTGTTCATGCTTCAATTAATTTAAAAGACCAAACCAGTTTGTTAGTATACGTTAACTTCGTGATGGATGAGATGATTAAAATTATTAACATTAAGTAAAAAATACTGTAGCCAAACTTTTCCGGGGGAGGCTACAGTTTAACTATAACATAGGTTAGGATTCCCCTTCACTAATTCTTTAGCTTCGAAATATACATAATCAAGATCATCATGAATATGTGTTATCTCAACCATGGTCACTTCTTCATCAATTACAAGAGTCAACTTCATGCCCTCGTACAATAATCGATAACGGGTATATACATTATCATAGTCCACAAGAGTAGTACCGTCAGCATAATTATATAGTACATTCAATTGTTAATCAGTGTTGGTCGTATTAATTATGTGAATGGTGATAACGTAAAGTTACCATCCTCTGTAATGTCTTGCTTTTCATCGTTTAACAAACAATTAGTATCTTTGTGGAACAAGTCACGATCATTGAAAAATAACGTAAAAAAGTAGCACTTTCTTGTACCTACTAAATTGGGGGTTGCATGAATCGCTTATGAATAAAGGGGTGCGAGGGGTTAGGTTATGATTTAACTCGCTCTACAAACGGACATAAGAATCACTCCCCCCAAGTAGTGGTTTTTTGTTTATAGACCATCCCAAAGCCTTATGAATACTGAGTTTTTAGATTCTATACGTTACAAGTTCTACAATAGACTCGAACCTTTTTGGGGGCAGAAAGGGGTAATATAAATTAATATTAAACGAATTTTAATGAAATCAATAGTTGAAATTATTGTTGACAAGTCTGGTAGTATGGGATATATGAATGGCTCAAAAGATCATGAGAATAAATATCTTTTGCCAGATGGCTCAACTCGTATGTCTTTAGCTAAGAAAATACTATCACAAGATATTATTCCAATTATTGATTATGCCTCTCTTATTGTAATAAGAACCTTTAGAGTATCACGAAACGGAAAACAGGACTTCAATGATGTTGAGAAAATATATGATGGTGAGTATGATAAAGATAGGGTTACTAGAATTATAAGTGCCCTTGACAATCCTCCTCCGGGAGGTTCTCCGATTTCTGCTGCTATTGAAATGGCTATTACTAACCTGAAATCATTTAGTAATTATGATAGAAAGATTATCTTAATTACCGATGGTGAAGAAAATGGAGGAGGTGATTATAAGAAAACGATCGAAGAAGCGGAGACAATACATGGTGTTCCCTGTGGTGTTTTTATTGTTGGAATTGATCAGGATGATTCAGCAGAACAAAAGTCCAAAAAAATAACTCAAGCCACCGGAGGTAAATATTTAAACCTTAAGACTAATAATTATGAGACATCAAGTGTTTCATCAGTTTTAAGTGGATTTAAATCATCTATTTTAGCTAGTAGTGTAGAAAATCTTACCAAATCTGTTGAAGTATCAAGTGATCTAAATACGGCAATTGAAGATGTAAATAGTGAAACAACTAGGATTGTAATTCAAGAGCAAGAAGAGGAAAAAAAAGAACAGATTAACCTTGAAGCAAATGGAGATAAGGAAACTATTCAGAATATCAAGGAAGCGAGTATTAGTGAAGTTGTAAACAACAACTCTCAATCAATTAATATTATTTCCAAACAGTTAAGTATTATCTCAGATGAAATTAAGCAAATACGTTCATTCGACAATTTACCTGATAGTGAAGAGTTCTATGAAAACAAAGAGTTGAACGAAAAAACAAGGGTTAATAGTGAGACATTTGTTTACGATATGTTGAAGAAGATGTATCAGGATCGAGTTGTGTGGTTTAATAAGGATGGCGAGAGTCATTCGGCTTGTGATTTTCAGATATTAAAACCAGACAAGAGTATAGAATATTACATCGATTGTAAGGCTTCCAAAAATAATACTAACCAATTCTTAATGACTGAAAATGAGTGGGACTTGTTTCTTAATAACACTAAGAATTATCAGATATATTTCGTTTCTAATGCATTAACTAATCCGGAATTATTAATCGTTGATAATTTACTGGATTGGATTTTATCAGGTCGTGTTGTTCCGTTTTCATCTAAGAAGATTTGCCTTAAAGCAGGACGAATTTTGCTAACGATTAATGAAAAATAACGCTCATAGTATGAATACCATAACCATTATCTATCGTCTATTTGTAAAAGCCATAAGATGCAAGACCATATAACTAAGTTGGTTTTATTATTCCTGTTTTTCCTAGCAACATCAATGAGTTGTGAGAAAGAAGACGTAGAGCCATCAAATCATTATAAGATTGATATAGAGTATTCAATTTCCCCCAATTTATCGTTCACCATAAGCAATATAAATGATTCACGATGCCCTGAAGGTGCAAGATGTTTTTGGGAAGGTGATGTTGCAATGGATTTCCTTATTGAAGAAGGTAATAGTGTTATTGATACCACTCTAGACCTAAGTTATCACCGGGATAATCCATCCGAATTCGGGGGGTATAGATTTGAGATCACCGATGTCCTTCCTTACCCTAAATTGGGCACAGTGATTGAATTGGATGAGGTAAGGGTTGTAATGGACTTGGTTAAACAATAAAAGGGGCAGCAACATACTAACAAAGTTACCACCCCCTAACTATAAACGAATCAAAAAGTCATTGTGTTTTATCGTCAGTATTTTCAACCAACAAGTCCCACACATAGTCCAAGTTCATCATTGTGAAATAAGGATCTGAATCAAGGTCTATTGCCACAAGAATCTCCTGACATGCTTCTAGATCAATAAGATCGAAATAAACTATTCGCCCATTGATCTGGATGCGTTTTATCTGCACTGGTGTTGGTGAAGTTTTATCCATTAGCAGCATCATTTTATCCCCTACTTTTATGTGTTTATGTCTGGAGTAAATGTTGCTTAAATGAATAAGAGTTTCGTCTTCTGCATATGCTGTGGTGGTGGGTTGTTGTACATTCGTTTTCATATGATTCGTTTTCTATAAATACTGCTTTAAATGGTTTTGGACGATACAACTGTATGAATATTCAAACCAACAATGGGGTTATGCTTCTATGAGAGGCTGTGGACAATGGAATTTATTGTAAGTGTACAATTCAACACTATTGGTGGGGAGAACAATGTGTTCTCTTGTGGTGACATGGATTTGATGTACAATCAATGGTCTGAGATTGATAACCGTTTCTTTGGGGGGATGAGGTAAATAATGTACGTGATATTGAGTGTTTAATGCGCTAATGTACAGTAAAAGCCGTATCCGGGGGTATGTTTGATGCCCCCCCCCGGCACTCTATATACAGCTAGGGTCGAGCGTGAATGAGGGGGCGGATAGAATCAAAAAACTCATATATTATTTCGATTCCCCATTATTTGGGATCGTAAAAAATTTTGAAAAAAAATTGTGTAGTGGTGGAAAAGTGAATTGTAATTGATTTTGGCAATAGGTTAGAATAAATAAAAGTGTTTTAAACGATTGAAACATAAATGGTAATGAAATATTTGTAATAATCCAGAATTAACATTATATTATGTAGGAATTAGTATTCACACACTAGTTTCCCGATATTAAAAAGGGGTGGTACATTAGTTTGTGTCACCCTTTTTATTTGGAATTGCAGAAAAAACATGAGAAAAGGTGATGGTGTAATTATTGATTAGGATAATGACGTAACATAGTAACTGTAGTTGTCAGATGTAGAAATTGAATATTTTTGTTTACTTTAACAGGCATTATGTACGTCAAATTATATTTATGAAGGCTCTATATTCACTAACTATTTTTATTCTACTAACAGGTGTTCTGCAAGCACAATCTTCTGAACATGTTTTAGATTATACAATCACAGAAACGTATGATGAAACTACAGGGACATTAGTTAATAGTTCTAAGAAATCTTACGCCTTTGATTCCAATGGAAATCGGACATTGGCAGTAAGCTATAATTGGGATTCGACCCTCAATGATTGGGTAGGAAGTTCTAAAAATGAATTTACTTATGATTCCAATGGAAATGAGACTTTGGAAATATTATATAATTGGGATTCTACCCTCAATGACTGGGTAGGAACTTCTAAAAGTGAATCTAGTTATGATTCCAATGGAAATCGGACGTTGGCAGTAAGCTATAATTGGGATTCCACCCTCAATGACTGGGTAGGAAATTTTAAATCTGTATACACCTATGATTCCAATGGAAATGAGACCTTGAATGCACGCTATAATTGGAATTCCACCCTCAATGATTGGGTAGGTAAAAATTATAAATATGAATATAGTTATGATTCCAATGGAAATCGGACGTTGCATGTGGATTATCGTTGGGATACCGCCATTAATGATTGGGTTGGATATGTGAAATGGGAATATAGTTGTGATACCAATGGAAATCGGATATTGTCTACACGCTATAATTGGGATTCCACCCTCAATGACTGGGTAGGAACTTCTAAGTATGAATATACTTATGATTCCAATGGAAATGAGACTTTAAAAGCATTATATAATTGGGATTCGACCCTCAACGATTGGGTAGGAACTTCTAAGTATGAACATACTTATGATTCCAATGGAAATGAGACTTTGAAAGTATTATATAAGTGGGTTTCGATCTTCAACGATTGGGTAAGATATGTGAAATATGAATATAGTTATGATTCCAATGGAAATGAGACCCTGAAAACAATCTATAATTGGGATTCCGCCCTCAATGACTGGGTAGGAAGATCTAAATATGAACATTCTTATGATTACGATGGAAATGAGACCTTGAATGCACAATATAGTTGGGATTCCACCCTCAATTATTGGGTAGGAGATTTTAAATGGGAATATAGTTATGATTCCAATGGGAAAATGACGTTGATTGTAGACTATAATTGGGATATTACCTTAAATGATTGGGTAGGAAGTTCTAAGTATGAAAATAGTTTTGATTCCAATGGAAATAGAACGTTGTCTGCAACGCACAATTGGGATTCTACACTCAATGATTGGTACTTGTCATCTCGAACTACTTTATATTACACAGAACCCATATCAACTAGATTAAATGATATTATAGAATTCAATTATAAAATTTATCCAAATCCATCTACTGATTTCATATGCATTGATGTAACCGAATCGGTAAAAACCATATCTATTCAAATATTTGATGTAAGTGGATTAAAGGTATTAACTCAAGAATTAAATACGAATAATCAAATTCCTGTTGCTCATTTACCAAGGGGGATGTATATCATTAAATTAGTGGAAGGGAATAGCTTGGTTAAAAACACTAAGTTATTATTGAAATAAAGCGTGAATATATTTGGTGTTGCTTTCTCGACTTCACCAATAAAGAAACTGGTGGTGCATTAATTTGTATCACCCTTTTTTATAGATGAAAAATATTGTGGTATTTAATTAAAATAATGTTTGGAGTTGGGTATGTTGATATTTATCGAAGTAATTTTTTCACAAAACCGATCTTTTAAAATTAAGAACTTTGTTAGGCTTATTGAATATGAATAAAGGTGCTATATTTGTTAGTAATGGGAACAGTTGAGAATTTAATAAACTGCAATGTTCCCAGTAAAATGTTCCCAATGTTAAGGGTGGGGTATTTAATGAATTGATAATTAGATTACTGTGATTAATATTTATAATTTTATCAAAAATATAAAAAACTTCAGCAATGCAACGTCGAATTTTAAAATCAGCCATTATATTATCTGTATTAGGTTTTATTTGTGTTTCAACTCTTGTGGCTCAAAATATTGAGGTGAAAGGACGAATAGTAGATGCTGAGACCAATAAAGCGGTTGAGTTTGCGAATCTAGGAATAGTAAATTCGTACATGGGAACAGCTTCTGATTTCAATGGTGATTTTAATTTATTAGTAAGTCAGGATTTTGAGAATAATCTTGTTCGTATTTCAGCAGTAGGCTATAAAGTTCGTGAGTTGACTTTAAAAGAGCTTTACGATTTGGCACCCGAACCGTTAAAATTATTTCCCCAAAGCTATGGGATTAATCAAGTGGAAGTGAAGGCTGCTTCAAAACGTTTATATGGTATTTTAAAAACAGCTTCTAATGTAATTTCTGATAATTATTCTGACGCTTATTCATCAAAGGTTTATTTCTCACAGACTGTGAATGGTGCTAATACAAGTGAATTAGCTCTGAATTTTTCTGATGAAACTGGTTATGTTGATCGTTCGTACAGTAATGCTTTTGAAAAGCGTAGTTATGAAGTTAAGGAATTGCGCCGAAATTTTGAGCCCACGCCAATTATTAAAGGCATGTTATTCACTGATGAAGTTTTGGAGTTTGATGTGGCTCGAATTCGTGGAAATGTGCTTGATGCGGATGTTGTGGATCAGTTTGAGTTAAGTTTAAAGGAAGAAATCGTTTACAATAATGATTCAGTTTGGGTAATTGCATACAGTTTAAAAGAAGCTGACTTTGCTACAACTGGAGGTTCAGAGTTGACAGATTACGAGGGGACTATTTATGTGTCGCAATCAGATTATGCTATATTACGAAATGAGCTATCATATACCAGTGGTGGTTTTCATTTGGCCGGAAGAAGTGCTGGACTTTCAAGTAATGAAAACGGCGATTACAAAGTAAGTATTAGGGTTGATTATCGTAAAAAGAAGGATGGAAAATATGCCTTAAGCAAGATTGAATATCTTGGAAAAGAAATGGGTAAGTTAAAACTTGAACTTTCGTGGGTTGTTTATGATTATTCCGAAAAGCAAATCAGTTCAGTTTCGTCCAGAGAATACTACAGCGCGAAAGAATCAGATTCGAAGTTTTGGGAGAAGTTTAAATTACCTTCAAACTAAAGAAAGCCACCCATAGGTAGCTTTCTAAAAAATATCTGTTGTTGTTTGTTTCTTTTTAATTTTCTTGATAGCAGCGAACCCAATCTATTTCTATAGCAGCAGAGTTTAGCTTTTCAACATCTTCTAACAAGTGAGAACTTAAAGTTAGGTACATAGGTTCTTGTGGTATGTTGCTGGTTTGCTCATGCACTTTAACACCATTAACAGTCCATTTTAAGCTGTTCTTTGTCCACTCTAAACCATAAACATAGTAGTCGCTATCAAATTTAGCACCATTAACAGTACTGATCTGATGGGCCGTTTTATGGTTCTTATCTGCACTATGGCAGCCAGCGGTGTAACTTTTAGCATTCTTTGAGAACCTAAAAATATCAATTTGAGGGGCAATGTTTTCACCTACCATCCAAAAAGCATGGGTAAGTGGTGATGCATGGTCAATTTTTACTTTAACCTCAAACTTTCCGTAAAGTTGACGAAAGCTTTGACCTGTACTTATAAGTGCAGAACTATAATTAAACTCTTTGGGAACAAAACCAAGTGTCTCATTCCAAACTTTACCCTTAATTTTTTCATTTTTAGTAAGTAAACTAGCCGTACTGTTTCGCAATTGTATGTTCTTTTCAGTAAAGAATTGATGTTCGTTAGCTAGTACATAAACATCGTTCATTAAGGCTTTGCCCCAGTAATAGCCACTTATCCATTTTTCATTGTTAATAGATTTGGAATCGAAGTCATCTTCAAATGTCAATTTCCATTTGTCAATTTCTTTAAATGGATTTTGCTTTTCCGTTTTAGAATGCCATATAAATTCCGGTGTCTTCTTTATTTCAGCATATTCCGAAAGCAAGGCATATTCTTCTGATTTCTTAAAACGTTTAGGATCTTCTAACTCCTTTTTAAATGCCTGGAACTTGTCTGATTCAACCTCTTGCTTTAGTGTTGTGAAACTTACTAAACGTTCTGAATCCTTTATGTTTAGATAGTTCTTATAATTGGTGGAATTTATTTGTTTATTATAAAACCGAATGTCTGCATTTCTTCGCAAAGAACGAAAGTGTTTGAATTTTTTGTAGTTCTCGGTTTTTTTGAACCCTTTTTTACTCTTCTCCTCTTTAAATTCCGGACTGTCAAGAAAAAGTTTTAAGTCAGAATATTCATTGAAATTTTTTGAGTTGGCTATTTTAATTAAGCGCTCTGGAATTCCAGCGTTGTAATATTTAAAGTACTTTTTAAGATCACCAGATTTCTTTAAGGAGAGGTATTCTTTCAAACGCAAATGTTCTTTGCTATCCTTAAATTTTTCGGTTTTCAGTTTTTCAACTTTTTTCTTAAAGTCACCAGAATTGACAGTCGTGTCAAGTTCTTGAAAGCGTTTGAATTGAGATGATGATTCATAATCAACAAATCTTTTGTGGTCAACACTTAGCTTCTCAATATCTGCTTCGTATTTTGAAGTATTCGGGTATTTGCTACCAAATATGGTTTGAATAAATGAGGCCATACTGTCTTTACGTTTTTGGGTGATTGAGCCTATGATACGGTTTTCCGTCAATAAGGTTAATGAAATATGCTAAAAAAAATCCTAATTGGAAAATAATGTGCGTTTTTGATTTTCAGATGTTCGAAATCGGTCATTATAAAATTCTCTTCAAAATCCGTAATGCTAACAATATTAGGTTTTTGTGATTTTTGGACTGATGCTTGATATGTTAATATTAGAATATTTAATAATGAATGGAATGCCATTCGGCAATTAATTAAGTTTTAAGAAAATTGAGAAGAATATTTTCTATTAATAAAGTTTAACAATTGCATTTAAGTCTTTTTGATAAATTAACATGTGGTTAAAGTAGTTGAATATCAGTAGAAAGTGGTGTTTGTAGGAGTCGGAATTCATACTTTGCTTATGTTTTGAAAGAAGTAAAAAGGCTAATTGATTTAGATCATGAATTTGTTGAACGGAAAATGTGTGTTTTGCACAATATTTCAAAAAAGCGTTTAAAAATTCACAAACCAACGGAGTATTAAAGTTAAATAATCGAGATATGAATGTTTTAACTAATTTGATAAGTTTTTTTGACACTATACAGCTGAACGATACTGGTAGAGTAAAATTGCTCAATAGAATTGATACTAAATTTTTATTATCTCCAAAGGCACTCGTAGATTGTTTGTCAGCCCACATCGAAGATTACGAAGTGGTTGAAATAAATAATGAACGTGTTCTTAATTATGAAACTAAATATTTTGATACGTCTGATTTAAATATGTATTACGAGCATCACAATGGTAAAGCTCGTCGTTACAAGGTTAGATATCGTCGTTATGCCGAAAGTGGTGATCAGTTTTTAGAAGTTAAATACAAAGAAAAGAATAGAACACATAAGCAACGCATCGCTGTAGATGGATTTCAATCCCACCTTTCTGGCAATAACGAAGACTTTATAGAAAATGTAACGCCATATAGAGCTGACGAATTATTTCCTTCTATTACTACTAAATTTAAGCGCATTACACTCGTCAATAAAAAAGTGTGTGAGCGTATTACCATAGATTTAAATATAAACTTTTCCAATACTGATTCTGATTTTGAACTAAAAAACTGTGTTATTGTTGAGATTAAAAGAAATAAAGAGGATGTATACTCTTCGTTTGCTCGAACAATTAAAGAACATGGATTTTTACCATTATCTATTAGTAAATATTGTTTAGGAACAGTAGCTTTGAAAGACGGAGTGAAGTATAATCGTTTTAAACCTCGCTTACGCAAAGTTGATAGTTTAATGGCTCAAGAAGAAAATAATCACTTTGCGTTAGTTGTGTAAATAGCTAATTATGTTTGAGATTTCTGAAGGATCTGTTTTATTAAGTTTATTTGTTCGTTTTGTTTCCAATTTTTTAGTGCTAGCCATTATTGTTTGGGGAATTTATTTTCCATCGGCCAGACGTAAGGAGTATGTTTTTACATATGCCTTAATTAGCAAGACAGTTTTCTTTATGACTTTCTTCTTGGCTTCAGTAGAGCTTGAATTAGGTTTTGCACTGGGTTTATTCGCTATTTTTGGTATCATTCGATATCGAACATCAACCATTCCTATTCGAGAGATGACTTATCTGTTTTTATTAATCGCTGTAGCGGTTATTAATGCAGTGTCGCTTGAAGAATACTTGTTTCCAGAAGTTTTTATTGCCAATGTAGTGTTTGTTTTGTTGGCGTTTTTGATGGAGAAGTTGTGGATGAACAAAGGGGAACAACGAAAAACAATTGTCTACGAAAAAATTGAGCTACTTCGTCCCGAAAAAAGAGAAGCACTTCATGACGATTTACATCGACGAACAGGATTGGATATTCATAAAGTAGAAATTGGTCACATTGATTTCTTAAAAGACACAGCCGTGTTGACGGTATATTTTTCATCTATCAAATCCGACACTATCTTGTCAGATTTTGAGGTAATTAATGGTTCGAATGTTGAAGAGGTGGATTAAATTTTTTTTAATTTCAATTGTTTGTTTTGTTGGTTCTTCTAATTTATTTGGAAGAACAGAAGATATAAAATCTTTTCAAACAGATGATTTGTTCTCACATACCGAACCTCTTGATCTAATAGTATATGCCGATTTTGAGGCCTTAAAATCGAATCGTGATAAAACAGTACCTTATCAGAAAGTAAGCTTGTCATATGTCAACAATGATACGGACACAATTAAGGTATTATCTCAGATAAGAGTTAGGGGTAATTACCGTTTAAGAGAAACAACTTGTAGTTTTCCTCCACTCAAGTTCAAGTTTAGATCAAGAGATGTTGATTCAACCATTTTTGAAGGATGTAATAGACTAAAATTAGTAACGCATTGTCAGGATGATGAAGTTGAGATGCATAACAGTGCTATGCGCGAATTGTTGGCTTATCAGATCTATAATGAAATCTGTGATTTTAGTTTACAAGTTCGTTTGGTTAATGTCGTCTATGTAGATATTAATACAGAAGATAGAGTTACTCAACGAGGCTTTTTTATTGAAGATGTTGAATGTCTGAGTCGTCGAAATAATATGGAGGAATTTAATTCCGTAAACCTAACTATGGAACAATTGAGTCAAAATAATATGATTCGTATGTCAATGTTCCAGTTGATGATTGGAAATAATGATTGGTCGGTTCCTAAGTTACATAACGTTGTTTTAATGCGGGAAGGAACCCATACGCCTCCAATAGCAGTACCTTATGATTTTGATATGTCTGCATTTGTAAATGCACCATATCGTAAGTCTATCTTGGGTGAAGAAGAGGTTAGGTGTGTTTATAAGGGGCATCGTGTCGAAGTGGAAGAATTGGAAGAAACAATTGATTTATTTGTTGAACGACGCGGAGCCATTGTTGATTTAATCCTGGATTTTCCCTATTTGGATGTCAAAAATAAGCAACTTTGCCTTCAAAAAATTGATGAGTTCTACAATTTGTTTGACCATAAATCAAGTATTCGCCGCACATTCGTTTCTAAACCAAAATCATAGCTTTTAGTACAGCCTAGGTGTTAAGTGGTATCAAAAAAAAACCAGTCTTTTTCTGTGTTCCAAAGAATTATTTTTTATATTTTTGCATGCCCTTTTAGAGAAGGGTAAGAGTTATACATCAATAAAAAATGCGAAAATAGCTCAGTGGTAGAGCACGACCTTGCCAAGGTCGGGGTCGCGGGTTCGAATCCCGTTTTTCGCTCCAGTATTTCAGAGACTGCCCAGGTGCTGAAATTGGTAGACAGGCATGGTTGAGGGGCATTTACTAAACTTTAGCTACAAAGGACTGCTAAAGCTGATTAATAAAGAGTTATAAAAGAACGTAGCTCAAATGTAGAAAAATTTTTCGGAAACAATTCGGAAACAATCTACAGATTTGTAATTTTGGAATAGATACCAGCCCAGATGGTGAAATTGGTAGACACGTTGGCTTGAGGGGCCAATGCTCGTTTTAGAGCGTGCAAGTTCGAGTCTTGTTCTGGGCACACAAAAACTCCCGATTGATTTAGTTCAGTCGGGAGTTTTTATAAAACTATAATTCATTAAATCCCTCATTACAGAACCAGTCAGATGCAGCCAAAGCTTGATATAATGCTGTTTGCCAAGAATTAGGGTGCACCATTTGCCTACTTTCAGCTGCATCTTCCAAAAAGTCTTTCACTGCGTTTGAACCTCCAACTTCATATTGTAGAAGTAAAGAGAACTGGATATTAACTAATTCTTCGGCTGCGTGAGAAGCATACAATGTATTTAAATCCAGTACGGAAAAGTGTAATTTTACTCTTTCAAAAAGAATATCATCCCATTCTTTTGGGTGTTCTACAAAAAAAAGTATTGCAACAGGTTTAGAATCAATTACCAAAGCTTTTAACCATCTTTCTTTCTCGATGTTGTCATAATACGGATGGATTGTAACTTCTTGCTTTGAATTAGGTTCAATATCATCTTTAGCTGTATTACAATCCTTACAAGCAGGTATAAGATTAATTGGAGAAATAGAAAGTAAAGGATAATGAGCTTTAGGTAAATGGTGGTCTAGCGTTGTTACTGTTCTATGTCCACACAAAGGGCATCGACTATGAGGAGTTGATGTAATTATTTTGTCATAGTATGGACGTCCGGGTGATTTTTTAGGAACCATTCTCGAAGTATAAACTTTTACTAGTTCCTCATTAGTGATATCTATACCTTCAGGCACACCTGATTCAATAAGATGTAATTCCCCAGAACGCGCAACAGTGTCGTATTCGGTATTTGCTTCTTCAATAATATCACCGCATTGACTTAACCTTTGTTTTAAATCAGGATTTCTAACTTTTGAAATACAGGTAGTGTAAATCTCAGTAATATCTTCGTCTGGTATAGGTAAACTCCTCATTAAAACATTCTATTTTTTTTGTGAATTAACGAATTTGCAATGGCTTTACCTTCCATACCTATTTCTGAATTAAAAGAATCTAATACTTCTTTGAAACTATCAAATTCATTTACCTTTTCGAGAATTAATTTGTGAAAACCTGAGTATGTAACTTCTAAACCAAAAACCTCACGAGTGAGCAGACCTACATTTTCACCAAAAGATTCTGCTTCTAGTCGTTCTATTTTTGACTCTGCTCCTGATCTTCTCAATTTCCACACGCAGCTCATCGGAACTTCTTGCAAAACCACTGGAGAATGAGTCGCTATCACAGCTACACCATTTCGTTCAATAAGAAGGTTTGATAAGGCACGGATAAATGCAGAAAGTAATGGTGGATGCAAATGAGCTTCTGGTTCATCTAAAAGTACAAGACTACGTTCTTCAACCGTTTCAACTAATCGAGTAATAGTTAAAAGAACTATTTTATGTCCAGAACTAAGCTTGTTAAATAAAATCCCGGCTTCTTCTTTAAACTCATCCTTATTCCTAATTTCTGCAATTTTTGTTACTTCTGCTTCTTTAAAAATATTATCAGACTCTAATTCAATAAGTGCTCGTTTCCACCTTTCATTTTTAGCACCTCTTCTACATGCTTCAACACTTTTAACAAATTCGTTCTTTAATATAGTTGGGCTTTTAGGAGCTAAACTAGTATCTTTTCCTTGTTTGTTTCTTTTCAAACCAATGTAAGAATATTGCAAACCTTTAGTTTTATCCTTTCTTTCAGGCATTGGCTCTGTAGTATCAAATGCACTAAAAGTAACTGAGACAAGATTTGAGAATATTTCATTATAATCATCCGAAGTAAAATATCCATATCTAGAGCGAGCATTATCTACAAGAAGAGAACTTATCATGTTGTTTAAAAGATAAGTTTTTCCAACTCCATTGCGACCAATTAGCACATGAATATTTGTTGGTGGGTTTGAGTTTGGAATCACAGAAAAATCAAACTTCATACGAGGAGAAGTACTTCCTTTGGTTTTGGGTGCAGTATATTTGAAATTATATGGAGACAATTGCGCCATTCCTTGTGCAAGCCTTCTATATTGACCAACAACTGATGAGATTGAAACATCTCTAAGCAGAGAAATTTTCATAACCCTTTCTTCTATAGACTTCTCGTATATTTCATTATTTAATGCAACATCGTTAAGTTTTGATAGCACGTTATCACGAATTTCATCACCAAAGGCATTAAGGTTTTCATAATATGAAACATCTTGCCCTAATGAGAAGAAATCTTTGGGTAATTCATCAAATTCAGAAGGAATGGTAGGCCTCCTTTCTGTCATATTAAACTGTCCTATCTTAAGAGAACCTATTCGGTGATATATCTCCTCAGAATCGATATAAACCAAATGAAAAAGTGTTGAGAATTCAAACCAATCATCCCAATTATCATACTCTAACCTAAATTGATTGGTAGCCTCTCTAATTCTACTTTTTGAGGTAATAAATTGCATATTTGTCAGTATGAAGGATTTTATAAACTATCAATTCCTAAAGCTCTAAAAAAGGCATCATGTCTTTTCTCTGCAAATTCAATCATTGTTTCATACGACATTACTTCGAAGTATAAGTTTAGTTCCGGATTAATTTTGTATAGCGTCCCATATGGAGTGAGCTTAAAATAGTTACGAGTTATATTATATTCTACTAAATCTTTGTGTAAATCACATATTATATAACCAAATTTAGGAGTGTTATTTTCTATGTTTAGGAATTTCCCTTTACTTGATTTTGCCTTTGATTCCAATAATTTTTCGAAGTAACCTTCTAATTGATGATCAAGCTTTTTATCTTCTGAGGTATTCATATCCCTTCCCGGACGCTTAAATTCAAATAAAACAATTGAGTTTATATTATTTGGGTCATCGGAATATGCCCATGGAAAATCGTAAATCAATAAATCTGGTTCTTTTTGGCTCTTACTCTCAATCTGCTTGTTTGTTCTTAGCTGTCTATCTGAATTAATAAACGAATTAAAGGTTAGTCGCTCATCCAATAACCATAAGTTGTGGTATTCACTTGGCATCGCATTACTTTCAGCCCCCATTGTAAATATTATATTGTGGAGATCTTCTTCAAGCATATAATTTTCATCACTTCGCCATTCAAGATACTGTCTAAATAATTTAATAATTGATTTTCTTCGAATCATTAAATCAGCTAATTTACCGGCCGAGAAAGCAGCCTCCTCGCTTAATACTTCATGAATTATTTTACTGAAGTCATCTTTGTCATATTTCTTCTTTGAGAAAGCCTTATTGAACGCTTTTGTCCTTTTTTGTTCTAGTCTAAAGCTTTTCTTATGAAGCTCAGATTCAAGCCTTTCTTCTGAAATATTTGCAGGTATATCATCAAATACATTATCTACATTTAACAAGTGCCTATATGCTAATCTTGGTTTTTGCGGATTTAATATGTAATTATGAATTTTAGAGTTTTTCTCATCAACAGCAGCCACTATGTGTTCAGAATATTGAGTTCTTAGATTAACTGAAACATCAGATAATAACTCGTCAATACTTAACTCATCAAAACTAGTTTTATCTTCGCTCTTCAAAGGTATGGCGAATTTATTTCTTTGGTTATTTGCTCGTTCATCAAGAAAATCCCCAGTTACATAAACTGATAAATAATACTTTTCTTCCTGTTCATCCATTAATCCATTTACAAACGAAGGAATATAATTTGCAATATTAACTTTTGCTCCAACCTCTCTTTTATTGGCGCAAAGGTGAACAGAATGAGATTTGTTTTTGTAATTTCGAAGATAGTCAAGCGAAAATGGAGCTTCTATGCCATTGATTTTTATATCCTTTGAAGCTTTATCAAATTTCACAAACTGATTAAATAAGTCATTAATAATTAATGATTTTTCAGGCTCACCTTCATTGAAAATTCTGATTTTAGGAACTCCACCCGATAAAAAATACAATAAACAATGGTCAATTATGCCTTTTGAAATATCTTCAATTTCGATTCTATGGTTAACTATATAACTATGAAAGTTCTTATGGTAATTATTAAGTTTTACGACAGTCTTTAATTCTCCAGATTCAACCTCTTTTAGGTTATCGTCATTTTCAGGATTTACTCCATCAATTACATCAAATTGGAATGTTCTATTAAACCAAGTATTATTCTCGGAAAAGGTACTTTCGATATTCATGCTGCCAAAACAAGCAAGTACAGTATATCTGCCAACTCCTTTACAACCTTTACCCTTATTTATTTCAGTAAAAGCATCATTAAAAGCCTGAAACCTCTTCCGAATAAAACCTACACCATCATCGTAGACTTCAAATCCAATAATGGGACTGTAAGGTTCTTCGAATTCTTTTCCTACGTTAAGTTGCTTACCTCGAACGATTTTAATAGAAATCGTACCATCTTTGGATTTTTTATCCTCGATGCTTTGAATCGCATTTACAATTACTTCTTGTAAGGGCAACAAGTATTCATTAGGTTGTATTTCAATACCTGCAACAAAACCTCTTATATTTAACGTTTGAGCCATATTTGCATTTTTAACGAAGAATGCAAGATACTCATTTTTCATACTATTTGAGATTTGTTTATCTGATATTTTGTATAATAGGTTTATTAAAAATACCGTAAGCATTAGTACATGATAGAGTTAATCCTTCTCAACCACCCGTTTAAAAATTTATGATTCTGACCTCTTTGAGCAATCGTATTGTAATAATGAATCCGGGCAGATTTAATGGCGTTAAATAGCAATTCCGGTGGACATGAGTTAATTGCCTTGATAGTGTTTTTACCAATAATTCCATCCAGTTTAAGGTCGCAATCAAAGAATCGATTCAAGACCTTCTGAACGCCACAACTCCCCCAATAACCACTATTGACACACCAATCAAAAATGATTTCTTGTAACGAGCCGGAGTTAATGCTTCCGATTTTGTACTTATCGTAGAAAGTTTGTTTGTAGAACTCCTTGACCATTGCAGTTAGTTCCGGAATATCAATCTTGGTGTTTCGTTTGAGTTCACCAAATGTCAGTTTGTAACCATCAATAATTTGCCAACCTTCCCAGTTTGGGTGCAGGTTTCTGGCTACACCCATATACGTTTCACCTCCTTTATCTCCGGTAACATTGGCGTAGTAGCCTTCGTGCTTTATCACTCCATCAAAGAGTTCGTCAAATGTCTTCATTCTTACGTTTGGTTTTAAGTTTTACATTGTTCACACCGGAAATTGCACCACCGAAAAGGAAGTCGATAATGGTACTGAGCTTGGTTGAGATACCGCCATTAATGCTACTCACAAAAGCAATTTGCCAATCCTTTAATTCAATGGTTTGAAACACAAAGTAGTTGAGCATTAGAACCGTTAATGCACACCATGCCAGTAAGAAGAAAAGTGCAAATACCTTTTGCAGCCAACTGTCCTGAGCGTACATGTCTCTTGCGGAATCCCGGTCGGCAACAGCCATTTTAAAAAGCTCCATTTTTCCTTGGAGCTTTTCTTCCTGAGTGGTAAATATCTCATCAATGAGTTTCGTGCCAACCTTCAAAGTCTCAGCTACTCCGGCATTGGTTAATTTTCCAAATATCTTTCTCATCGCTCCACAAATTTTAAGATGGTGTCTAGTTTATCATTGAGTTGCTTGATCGTCTGGTGAAACAGTTCCTTACTCACGTAAATCTCCTTGGAACTATCCCTTAAATCGGAAACACGTTTATGCAGTATGGCAAACTTATTTTCAGCTCCTTCTAATTCTTTGGTCAGGTGCTTAATATCTTTTTCCAGTAAATCGGTTTTGGCTTCCACCGTTTCTTTGGTTGCATTTTTTGAAATAGCATTGCGGATAACGAAAGAGGCTACACCCACAATTAGAGAACTTAATCCGGCAATTACTACCCAGTAGAATTTAATAGTCATTTCCTCCATGCCTAAAAAATTTTAATGGTTTCGGAACTACCGTTCGGAAAGCGGTTTTTCTCCATTGTCGCACTCTGGTTTTCGATGTGCATAATGGCATCTACATCGTGTTCCCAATCAGTTCCGCCTTTGGATGTACCATCACGATTGGCTTTAAACACCAGAATAAATGAAGTATTGGGGAATCGCTTTTTGAGAGCTTTAAACTCATCCGGCTTCATACCCACGGTTTGAGTGCTATCTAAGAATACGGCATCGTAACCTTTGAACTGGCTTGTATCGTAATTCTCCACGAAGTCAATTGGATTACTGATTCCTAGTCGCAATAGCTTTTCCTGTAAAGAACCTTTTACACCTTCCTCATTGGAAACATACAGTACATTCAAACCACATTTAACCAGTAAATCAGCAAACAATAAAGCCACGGAGCTTTTACCATGAAACCTTTGTCCATAAATCATCAGGTAGAATGGTTTGTATGGCTTACCAAGCAGCTTGCCGAATTTCCCGGTCAGAGAAAGTGTAGAAAACTTCATTTTGGCTAACTGGTTAGCTGATACTACCTGATTGGGTGCTACGTTTACTGTTCTTGCTGCCCTTGGTTTAGAGCCACTACTTTTGGGCATTGAGGTAGTGGCATTTACTTTCCCAATCCGGCAATACCTTTCAATCCATTTAATTGGATGTTGGTTACCAGTAATTTATCACTATCCAGATAATCTTCCAGATGCTTTTGTACTTGGTTAATCCGGTCGTAAGCCCTGTCTGAACTGGTAACTTTACCATTCTTTTTGGCATTCTTAATGCTCGTGAGTAATCGTTTGGCCTTATCAATGGTGATATTACCGTAAAGGTTGATGAACCTTTTTATTAGTGATACAGCCGGAGTAACACCATAGCTATCCACAATATTTTTCAACTTGGAATACATTGAATCCGGCACTTCAAAAGTACAGGTACTACCCATTTCCTTGTATGTCCGAGCAAGGTCATTACCAATCTTTTTAACTTCCTCTGCATACTTACTGGATTTACGAATGGTCTTTTCGGTGGCTGCTTTTTGAATCACTTTATAAAGCAATGAAACCTGACGTTCGGTGACTTTCTTACCATGCATGTTCAGGTAACGCTTAATAATCTTCACTTCCAATGGCATTAAAGGCACTTCATTAGGCTTCCGCTTTACCGTTTTTGAAGTTACTTTCTTTGCAGAAGAAGTCGGCTTTGTTGCAGTTTTCTTGTTACTGGTTTTAGCAGTTGCTTTAGGCTTTTTATTGCTATCCCTGTATTCCTTTAAAGCTTCTTTGTATTGCCCGGATTCCTTATCCAGAATGTTTAAAGGGTGGGCGAACGGTAACTCAGGAAAACGCTTTACGTTGATGTACGGCTCAACAATCTTGAAATGATTATCAAGCATTTCCTTGATGTCTTTATCCTCATTGTAAAAGTCAGCAAAAGCATCAAATTCCTTGTGTGCTTCACGAGCTGCTTCCGGTAATTGTGAAAAGTCAATATCCTTGGTTGCTTCCTTGTAGTTTTTTATTGTAAGCTTCATATCATTAGTATTTTATTGTTGTTGAATTGATTTACAGCCCTGCTACAGCTTTAAGCTGTTTTTGCTTTATCAGAATGGCTTTTGCACGGAGCTTCACCAGTTTTAGTTTTTTGCCTTGGTCGATATTGATGGTCTTTGCTTTGGTAGTAGCATTTTTCTGCTTGGCTAACCTTTGAGGGAATTGTTTTTTATCCTGCTCAAACATCTCCATCGCTTCTTTGGTCAGGCTATCAGCATTATCATTTCGCTTAGTTCCTTTCTCCAGATATTCTTCAAAATAATTCCGGGGTACTTTTACAGATAAGCTGAACCGTTCTCCAAGTAAATTCAGCAACTTGGGCATTTTCTTTTCTGATACCGAAGCTTTCATATTGCCTGATACCATTTCGAAACCATCCCGGCTGTTTTCTAATAGCTTCACCACTTCTTTATCCGTATAAATTGGAATATGGCTTTTGGTTTTAGGCATGATAACCTTGAACGTATCATCGTAATGGCGAACAATGCTAATCTTGTTTTCGGTGCTTATGGTAGCTCCACTTCGCAAGCTCATGATGTGCTTTTGTAGCTTGGCTATAGGTGCAACCACATAGCTGTTGGAGTTCTTTTCAGCTTCATCCGGTGACCATGCTTCGGACATAAGGATTCCCTTTTGAACACCTCTGCCTTTGGTAGTATAACTCACCAGTTTGCCGGAGAAGTCTGCCGAACCTTGCAGGATATTCCCAGTAATGATGTAGCGGACTTGTCGGTCTTGGGTGAAGTTCTTAATGGCTTCATCCCACTTACTAATCAGACTTTCCTTTTGTGGTGTGCTTAACTGGAAACTACGGGCCTGAATACGCTCAATTTCTTTGGCGGTATCTCCAGATGCAGGTAGAACGATATATTTCCGACTATCGGAAATAGCAAAACGAAGCTTTACAGCTGATGGCGCATAAGGATTATTTCGCTTGGGATTAATATCAAACCCAAGGAATATACAATATGAGTTATCACTGCTTTCATTCTCAAAACTCAATGCCGGATAGAAATAACCATGCCCAATTTTAAAGAACTTGAAAAAGGCATTCAGGTAGTTCTTTCTGTTCTGGCTTTGCGTTTTAACCTGCGTAATCTTGTCCTGTTTGGCATCTTCCAGTTCCTCTGTACGTTCAGCCATGTACTCATTTTGAGCTGCCTTGTCAAATACCGGAATCTTCTGGAATGCTTTTTCGTTGGGAATGTCAGCAATCAGGTCTTTGTATTTGGTTTCAACCTCCTTTAAATCCTCTACCAGTTTGCTTTGTACATGCTTTTCATGCGCTGCAATATAAGCTTCAGAAATACTGTCCGGGTGTTTGCCGTTCAAATGTTTCTTGATAAGCTTTTCCAGTTCCGGTTTACCATATGGCTTTTTGAGTACGTTACATTCGCACTTTTCAAGAAAAGTATCATTACCAAAAACAGAACGTCCACCTTTCCCGGCAATAACAACCTTCTTATCAAGAGTTTCAGCTTTCAGGTTAAGGACTTCTACTTCAAGGTCGTATTCATCGGCTTGCTTGAGGTACTCTACATAGTCGTTGTATCGCTCAATGACCTCGTTGTAGAACTTCTCCTGTTCCTTTACTGAAAGGACGGCTACACGCCCAGTAACTTTTGAAGCATCACCTTCGGATGGTGTTTCATCGCTTTCTTTACCTTCAAATTTCAAAGGATTATCCAAGGCTTTGTTTAATTCCGGATTCTCCAACATATACTGGCGAACCACTTTGTCACCGTATTTATTCAGGAAATCATCCGATTCCAGTTGTGATTTACTGCTTTTCTGGTTGGAAGTGGTATTGGCATCCAATGATTTCAGCTTCTTTTTAAGCATCATCATAAACCGCTTTTGTGCCGGAATGGATGAGATAATGTAATCGTAAATCGGCTTCATTATCTGTCCGGTGCGGTTGATACGCCCACGCTTTTGAATCTCGGTGTTGATATTCAGCTCCGGTTGCAGTATCACCATCACACGTTGCTTTACCTGTTCGGCAGGTACTTTGTCGGTAACAATCGCATGAGCCGAAGCTCCGGTAGAACCACTCTGGTTAATCAGTAAGCAATCAATATCATTGTCATTGAATCTACGGAACAGGTCTGCTGTGTTTTCCTTTTTCCGGCTCATCACCAATGCGGTCGTGTTCTTGGCATTGGTTGAGTTATATTGTACGCAAAGCTTGCGCCCGGTAACTTCTCCAACGGTATAGCCAGCTTCTTTGATTTTCTGGATGATTAAATCCAATGGACTTATGGTGATTCCGGTGGAAGCCTTTTCAATGCGCCTGATAATATCACGATAAGCGAATTGAGCTTCTTCCGATAAGTCAGCAATATTAAATGCTTTTCCTTCCGATTGTCCATCAATATCCTTTTCGGTATAGCGCAGAACAGAATCCAGACCTTTCTCCAAAACGGTTGAAAAATCTGCATTAATTATATCATCCGGCTTTGCCATTCCTTCCAGAAAGCTTCCCATTGTGGATGCAAAAGCAATGATTGGCTTTTTACCATCCTTTAATCTCTGGATAGCATGTTCAGCCACATCAGATGCATTGATACTAAACAGCAATTGGTTAATGACATTGAAAACTTTTGAGAAGTATGGTATATTATCAACTCCTGCTTTCTCTGTTCCTTTTCGGGTTTCAACCTCCTTGCTTTCTGCTGCTGCAACCTTATCAAGCTGCTCAACCTGTTTGTTGATGTACTTTTCTTGAAAGCCGATTATATCCCGGATAATAGCTGTTATCTTATCGGCTATATCAGCCTGTTCTTTGGCTTTTTCCTTTAGCTCGATATAGTTGACTTCCACACCTTCAAAAGAACGCTCACGTCTAATCATCTGACCTTCGGAAACCAATTGTGCTGCCAGAATCTCTTGTAATGCCACACCGCCTTTTGAAATGGCTTCCACCAAATCCTCTTTGCTCATATTTGCATCACTCATGGATGTTTTTTGCGCATAGATAGGCATGTTATCCGGTCGCTTGGCAAAGGTCGCTGATAGGAAACATACACCTTTGGTTTGGCGAAGTACACTCTGCATAAATTCCCCGGTATTGGAACTGCCGGAAGCATTGTGCGCTTCATCCATTATGATGATGTTACCATTACTGGAAGCACTCAGAAATAATTGCTTTGCAGGTTTCTTTGGCTGATTGAATTGAGAATAGGTCGCACAAACAAAGTTGTAGTTGCCCGGTACTTGTTGGCTTTTAATAATACGCTCCTGAGTTGGTTTTTCAGGAGCCGTGTACACAATCTCACCGCTTTTATCTTTGATATGTGTTTTGCTCTCTTTGGTATTGACGATAAACGGCACAAGTGCAGAGCTACCAATATCCGATAAATCCCGGTACAAGTCAGTAAAAAGGTTTGGCTTTTCAGAAAGGAAAACTGGTTGCATTCCTTGTTTTACTCCATAACGAATTAAAGCTGCTGCCGTTCGTCCTTTTCCTATTCCGGTCTGGTCACCAACTATGATTCCCTGACCACGTTTTTCAATGTTGTAGATAGCCAATGATACCGCATCTACCTGTTCTGCTGAAAGGGCTTTTACCAATTCATCGTTTTGGTAATCGAGCTTTTCGGCTACATAGTCAAACAAGGGCATCCCAATACTTTTCTTGACTTTTCGAATGGCGATGTGCATTTCGTGTCCCATTGAATCCGGAACCGTTGTGTCAAGAATAAAACCTTTTTCGGCTGCCGGAATGTAAGCCATTCCCAAACCCTGAATACCCAACATTCCTTGCAGGTACTCATGTTCGTTTTGAGCCAGTTTCTGAGTACGGATAAAACACTTGTTATCCTTGGTTGAAAAACCCAGTTCAATTAACCGGGAGACAATATGTTCCTGTGGTTTGCGACTAAACTTTACAGTTATACTGCTTTTATGGAATTTAATTTCGGACTTCATCTTGCTTTTGTTTTAGAAGGATGGCTTTAGCTCTTAACTTGACTAAGCTCAATTGTTTTTTATTCGTATTGCTTTCAGGGTTCTCTAACCACACTCTATCCCAGAGTTCTTCATGGCTGTTCACCATTGTACTGTGGAGTTTATTTTTTAGTGGAGCTGCACCTTCCGGTTTGAACTTTGCACCATCAATCAGGATTAAACGGGTATTGAATGATGTGCCCTGACGAGAATAAAGCTTCTTGCCATTTATGGGGATTATATCTTCCACATTGTAAAAGTGATACAGGTAATTCAGGAAGATTCTGTTTTGCCCGGCAGTAACCCGACCATGTTTATCCCATGAGGTATGACCACCGATGATAATGGCTGCCTTTCCGTTGTCTTTCATACAGCGCAATGCAGCCAGACACATGGCATGTTCCAATCGCTTTATCTTGAAATTCCCAAACATCATCGGTTCGGAAAGTGTACCGAATGGTGGATTGGTTATTACACCATAAAATTTTCTATCGTATGCAAAAGGTGGTTTTACCGCATTCCAACTACTTACCTTGGCAAAGGGTTGTTCTTTAAGATTCACTAACCTGACATCATCCAATTCGTTGACGTATGTTTGATGGTATGGCAAAGCGATTGTCAATAATCCGTTTCCTGCTGATGGTTCTAAATACAAGGAATCAGCATTGGTATTTCGTACATAACTGGATGCCAAATACGATATAGGTGCAGGTGTAGAATATTGCTGCATCAATACGCTCATACTTGTACGCATTGATAGGTTAACCTGAGACTGGTAAAGGGCTACAATATCAAGATATTTCTCGTAAGTGGTCAGCGAATTGTCGTGTGCTATCTCTCGTGCATTCAGGACTATTGCCAGTTCGGTGTATTCCTTAACCAGGTTCTTATTGGTTATCCCGAAGCTTTTGGCAATACTTTCTATGGTAGTTTTAGAGTGCTTACGACCATTAAGCAAATCCTCACGAATCCTTGATATGTAGCCTTTTTTATCCAATTCTTAGTCCCTGCTATAAGACTTTGACAAAGAAATATCCCTTGACGTTCCATCACGAAAATCAAGTATTACTTTATTCTTTGATAGATTAAATTCAACATTTACAACTTCTGCCTGAGTTAATGCATTTGCAAGCTCCACAATACTTTCTGGTAGTTGGTTTTGTGTATTATCAAATGAGCCTTTAAAGTAAGTACCGTTAATATCAATATTTCTATAAGCCTGCTTCGCCCCTATCATGTCAGACACTTTCAGTTGTCCATATAATATCATGCAGATATAGTTTGGTAAATTATCTTCAGATTGAGTATAAACCCTAACTTCAGAATATGGCGTAATGGCATAAAAAATGAACGATACATCGATTGGAGTATCTATTGTGCTATGAGAATTGACAAAAGTGCAGCTACTCAGATATATCTTGTTATTTCCTTCATCTTTAATGAAGTAATATTTTGATTCCTGAGCCATGCCTGACATATTAAAATAAGCCAAGCTATCTTTAACCCTAAATAAATAAGCATTATTGGTTAATTGCCTCACATTTAACCTATAAATATTAATCATTGAGTTCCTAACCTCTATACTTCTTTCAATATTTAATATTGAACCACCATTGATATGACCACGCAGGTTAATCGTATAGGTAAAATCTCTAATCGTTAAAGGAGTTAACATATCATCTAAAAACTCTGAATTCTCAAAGTCAATGTTCACACCCCAAAAGCTATCCCCACTCTTCAGTTTAACTGATTTAGGTAATGAGTCTATTAATGATTGAACTCTCGATAATGGAGTTCCTGTAGGTATTACGAATCGCTTTAGTATTCGGTCATACTCAAAACCTGCTACAATTTGATTTTTATCGTGATCAAAGACTGATTGAAAGATTTTTGTATCTCCATTATCTATTCCTAAATAAGCATAAATACCATTGGATGCCCATTCCCCATTCTTTAACAACGGTGGGTTTGCCCCGTTAAACATCTTGATTGTTCCCATATGTATTTTTTTTAGTATCAAGTATTGATTATCAAGATTCAAGATGATTTACAAGGCGCTTAGTCTTGTGTCTTTAATCTTGATAATTGTGTCTTTAAATTATATCATTGAATAAGCCCTGTCAAACAGTTCATTGCTGACGTAATTACCTCCATTTTCAACCCTAGAGATAGATAGTACCAAAAGGCGAAGCGTATTCTTGGTAGGCAATAGCTTTGCTGTTTTGCTCACTTTTAAATCCTTACACACCGTGTTGATATAAGCTGCTGTATTATTCTCGAATTTAGGTGCGTATTCCTCTATAAGAGTCGGAACTGTATTCTTGCCCTTTTCAATATCATGCTTGAGGTCTTTAATCATTGCACGAACACCATAAACCGGAGCAATAAACATTTCAAACCTCCTGTCTTTATTCTGCTCTTTCGGTACTTTTCCGTTCCACTTGATATTGGTATAAATAAGGTTGCCCGGATTGTTATTGCGGATTCCCCTTGGTGCATTGGACAGGTATGTGTTTCCACCATTCCAGTTTTGAAAGTTCGGTGGCAAAGTATTGTTGTTTGTAGTCAAAATATTTGCCGGACATGTATCAGAACCACTTGGGGGCAATAGTCCACGTTTTTGCCTGTTTCTTCTGCGAATCAGTAAAACGCTTGTCACTATTGCCCCGGTGGTTAACACCCCTCCCGAAATAAATAATATCTTCTTTTGCTTCTTATTCATAGTTGTATTGGTGTTTAGAGAGGAATGCCCCAACTATCGAATTTGGGCTTAATTTTAGCTATCTCTTTATCGTCTAACTCAAAACGTAGCCAACCAATCAGGTTGTAGTTCTGACCAAGAAAGGCTGCACGAGTTCCCCAGAGGTACATCTTCATTCCAAAGGCTTTTATCACCAGTAGCATATCATCCTTGGTCTGGATTTTATCAATGGTGCTGTAGATCGTCTTTTCATCCGTACCGAAGTCAAGCATTGCACCATAGAGTGTATTGGCAAATAAGGCTGCATCTGAAGGAGTAATAGTCAGGTTCTCTTTTTGGAGTACCATATCCTTTAATGATGGCGCAACGGTAGATGATGTTCCATCCGGGTTACGCTTAAACATCTTGCGGATGGCGTAAATACCCACACCAATTGCCAATACCGGAACACCGATTCGTATTCCGCTACTGATTAATGCTGCTTTATTTGCTGTACTTAAATCCATTAGATAAACCTTAGTGCCTTTTTAACTATGCTTGGATTCTTTGCAACCTTGGTCAGAAGCTTGATAATATCTTCCTGCTCAACCTTGTTGACTGCATTTTGAATCAGGTTGCCTACTTCTTTTACTTTCTCCGGCTTTTCAGCCTCAATGGTGATTCCTATCTTGAATTTTCTCATAATCGTATGCTTTAATGTTATTCTTGCTCTATTTCGGTTGATTCCTCCTGAACACCTTGCATGGATTGATTCAAGAACATTAGTGTTTTGTTGATGAGTTCAGCCCGGTCAAGACATAACCCAACGATGTTGGCAATCTTGGCTACATCTTCCAGTTCCCAAGTTGACAGGGCATCTGAAAGGTTTTTAATGATGGTTGCCTTTTGCTTTTCTTCCGGTGTTTGTGGAGTGCCTACTTCGCTAATCTCAACATCGGTTTCCGGTATGGACTGTGATTCTTCAGAATAGTCTTCTACCAGTCCTAAAGCTCCTTTTAGTTCCTCCGGTGATAAGCCAAATAACTCTGCTGTTTTAGGACTATTGCTTAATATTTTTGTACCAATACCAGATACAACACCAATGGCAACACGTTTCATCAGCTCGTTGGGTGCATAACCTGCCAATCGTTGCTCTAAATCAGATTTTTCACGTTTCAGTTCTTGGTTTTCGTTATTGAACTGGTCACGTTCTACCCGAAGCTCGGTATTCTCATTACTCAGCTTCTCATACTTCTCCTGAAGCATATTGTAACGTGTCTCAAACTTGAAGTCATCCAACTGCTTTTGGTAACCAATGCGTTCAACTTCCTTGTTATTGCCAGATAAGGCGTTAAACAGACCAAACAAACCTTCAATATCATTTCTGGCATTTTCATCTTTTACCAGTCCCAATAATCCGCCAAGTCCTATGCTTGGAGTGCTGTTTTCCTCATTCTGTTTTTTTACTTCTTCTTTAACCCAAATCTGAACATCAGCTTTTTCCAAAGGTGGTTGTGGTGGATTCATTAGCCCACTCACGTTAACCGTGTAAGTGTTCAATCTTCGTGCATTGGGGCTTTTACCACCAAAAACATAAACTTTCAATGTGCCGTGTGCCTGTTTAGCTTTCTCAACGGCATTTTCAATATCCTGATTAAAGGATGAAGTACCGGAAGTTCTTGATGTCAATGCCGTTTCATCAACTCCGGTTAAAAGGTAAATCTCGTAAGCGTAAGGGTACTTTTGCTGTTCCTCTGAACGCTTGATAAAATCGTATATGCTTTGTATTTGCTCTCTAAAGTCCAACATATCATTATTAATTTCGGTGTGGGATAATCTTTACAAACTCCAAGCGGTAAGGCTTAAAGCTTTCAGTATTGGTTTTAATGTCGATATAATCGGTAAAAACCTGATAGCGATATTCGTCCATGAACTCGTATTCTTCTGGTGTTGCGGTGAATACATTGTCAGAGCTTACCAGTTCCATTTCTTCGATGCTTCCGGGCAATCCTTTGGTGTTGAGAATCCACATGTCATTCTTTAAATCCAATGTTTGATTGGCTTCTGTAACACGAATGACCGTTGGTTTTATCTGGTAACTATCAATGGTTCGCATTCCGGCAATACGGTCTTTAGCGATGGTATGTAATAACTCACTCGTGTTCATATTCAATGTAAATTCTAAGGGTTAAAGTGTTGTTATCACTATTCTTATTGCTCTTGAAAACCGTATGGATATTGCTGTTCACTTCCAAAGGTTCATGGAAAGGAATAATCTCTTTTATCATGTGACGTACCTTGCGATTGGCTGTCACCATGTAATCACGAAGCAAGAAGCTGTTACCATTTACAAGCAGACTGATATTGCCACATTCATAAGGTTCCGGACGTTTGTATTCCTGCTTGATATGCAAAAACACATCTTCACGTTTTTTATAAGCGAACATCAAAGTGTGTTGGGCAATCAAATCGGCAAATTCCAGATTGTTCAGGTATTTACCTTTCTCATACAAACCAACTTCACCATAGAGGTAATCCGTAAATTCGTTATTGAATGTGTCAGTGATGTTTTGCTCCAGTTCTTCCTGTTCTAAATCATTCAGGCAAGTGTACTTGATGTTCTCACTTAATATCCGGCTGATTTCCGGAAGCATATCATTTACAAAATAAGCCCTACTATCTTCTTCACTTGAGCGTGTGCGCAAGTAGGAATAAAACAGGTCAACAATACTGTCCTTTTCCAGTAAATCGGTTATCAGGTGCTTTGGGAATGACAACAACTCGGTTACATCCTCTAATTGACCATCCTGCTTTGCCGTTGCGTTAATAGCAATTCCGGTAATTAACTTACAAGATGCAGGTAGCAAGTCCTGAACGTTAATGTGACTATTGTCCTTCGATTGGTGGGATATAACAAAATATCTTTTCATTATTTCGACTTGGGTGTTAATTGTTTGCGCTACTGTTTATTCAAAGTGAATCAGTTTCTCAGTTATTATTTCAGCCATTGGCTGTTACTTGTTTACTTCGGCTAACAGGTACACACGAACATCGTAGCTATCACTTACAGCAAGGTTTTCGCTGTTGTCTTTATAGATGATTCGTACCGGGCTGTTCTTGGCTTTCTCATTCACCGGAAAGGCTACATCCTGAATACTCATATCATCGTTGTGATGTAATAGAGCCACTTCGGTATCGTCCGGGATGATTTCTGTATCATCAATCCAAACCCTTAAAGTTGAACCCGGCAGAGCTTGTTGGTTCGACAAACGAAGAAAGATGCCCTTGATGCGGTCATGCTCCGTCTTGGTATTACCGTTAAACTCAAAAGTCTGACCTTTCTGAACCTCAAATTTTACAACCTGTAGTTTCTTAATATTCTCTTGTGCTTCCATTCGTAATTAATTAGGAAAGAAAGGGAACGGCAGGAATACCGCCCCCTTTTTGATTATGAACAAACTCAGTTACTATGCTTTCTCTGTGATAGTACCCAGTAGCGTTACTTTAACGGCAGGGTTAAACACCTTATCTCCGTTGTTGATTGCTTTAGGCATGTTCAGCTTTGGCGTGATGTCCATTGATGGTTTTAACCATTTCGGATTCGCCAGTTTGTACTGGAACTTACGCTTGGTCGTATCGGTATCATCGAATACGGCACATGAGATTTCAGGCATGATTACCTTAGTTCCCAAGGTCATTTCAAATGTACCGTTCAGGATTTGCGGTGGTAGTGCAAACTGACCAAAGGCAAAATCTGCCGGGTCAACATCTTCCTCCGAAGCTCCGTGAGCATACTCCAGAACCACATCGGTTAACAGGAAGTATTTACCGCTATCCAACTGCGCACGGTTCAGATTGGTACGTCCTGATTTCTTATCGTCTGATGCTTCCATCAAGTCAATATCAGACTTGTCCTTGATGCTCTTTACCGTATAGATAGCTGCATCAACGGTTTGCATACGTGCATCTTTCAATGCCTTTTGAATCTCCGCTGGTAATTGCTGTCTACGCAGTTCAAACTGACCTTTTGACGTTAGGTTTTTTGTAAGCCCTGTTTTAACGGCTGTACTTCTTGCACCTGCATTGTAAGACCTGCGAACTGAACGTCTACGGCTGCTTCGTCTGCGACTTCTGCGAGCCCTTCTGCGGCTACGTCTGCGAGAACGACCTAAATCACCAATACCATCAACGGCATCTTCTTGGTCTTCCTCTTTTTCTAATGCGTCCTCTTCTTTATCAAGAACCGCTTCCTCTAAACCTTCAACCTCTTCCATTGAAGGATACAAATCATTTTGCTCGTTTATTTCCGCCATGATTTTTCTCTCTTTTGCGGCTTGAATAATCTTCCAATAGCTGCGTTATGTTTCTGCTCAAATTGGTCATTTACAAAATGTAAACTCACAATTTTCGCAGTTCACAAGCCTTGCTCTTGTAGTCTTATTCTTCGCCTTGGTTATTAAAAATTAATTGTCTCTTATTCGTTTTAGGATTCCATCATATCGCCCGAAAAGATGTCGTAGTCCATACTGTCCGGGTCAAGGTTGGTTATCTTACCAACTGCTTCTTCCTCGTCATCATCCGAACCAATTGGCTCATCTGACATGGAGAAGTCTTTAGCTGCGCTGCCAATCGGTTCATCACTCATGCTAAAATCAGTTGCTGCACCTGAAACCGAAGCTTGAATTTCTCTTTCGATGTCAATGTCTGCTGCCGGAAGTGCTTGTGTAACCGGGTTCAATGCCTGTAATCCATCAACTTCCTCGTAATCGGTGTATTCATCACCCATTAAGCCTTCCAATCCTTGAAGGATGGTTTTACCTGTAGCTTTCTTAACGATGGATTCTACACCTGCACCTGCTGCACCTACCAAACCAATTTTGATGTATTCATTTTTGGTAAACTGTGTAGCAACCAGACCACCCATTGTAACCGCTGCCGGAACGACGTAGGTTTTCATATCCGAACCCAGAAGACCGCTTACCGTTGGGCTCTTTTCAAGCTTTTTAAGTGCATACTTACCAACAGCAAACCCTGCTACGGCAGCAATAGGCTTGCCTATGTTGTTGGTGGCTTTCATAAAGTCAATCTTTGTGGCGGTTGACCTTGTTCTTGCACGAGTTTGACTCGTAGTTTTTTTAACTGCCATGTTTCTAATTTTTATTTATTGAATTGCATTTGTTATTGAAGCGAGATGCTTCCCAATGATTTCTTTTCTGTGGATTTCTTTGGAGTTGACTTGCGTTTTGGCTCATCATCCTTGCGGAACATGAAATAAGCTCCGGTTCCGATTAATGCAGCCACTCCCAGACCAATTCCTATTTTAGCCCCTTTGCTCATGCCTTTCTTCGGGTTAACCGTAGCAGGTACACCTGCTGACTTTTGCATTGGTACAACAGGAGTAATTGGAGTAGTTACTTGTGGTACACTAATATTCGAAGGACTGATGGGAGTCATTGGTGTCAATGGCTGTACCATATCCTGTGTGTTGTATGATTGTGTATCCGATGGCTGTGGAGCTGCTTGTCTGTTTGGAGCAACCTTGTTTTTGATTTTGGTAAAGATGTTCTTTACTGGTTTGAGCCAACTTTTGATTTTAGCCAAAACTCCGGTTGCTGCGCCAACAGATGCTGCGGTAGCAACTGCACCCATTTGTCCCAGTTCTGCCAATTCGCCAATGGATTCCAGACCTTGTAAATCGGCTAATAATCCATCCATGCCTTTTAAGGAGAAGTCAGAACTCTTTTGTTTTGCGCCTTTAAGAATGGCTTTTCTCAGGTTCTTTTCTTTTCCCTGTAACCCTTTAAAGAGCTTGCGAACTCGATTGTGACGTTTCTTTAAATCCTTTAATTTCTTTGCATCAATGTTGTGTTTGGCAGTAAGATTATCCGGTAAATAGGCGTATTGTAGTTTCTTGGCAATGCCAAACATGTTTAGGCGTAATGCTGCTAATAATCCGTTACGAATGGCTATTGACAGGGGGTTAAAGCGAACAATGGCTTTAACTACTTTCTTGGCTACTTTACCAATTTTCTTTCCTGCTTTTTTAATTCCCTTTCCGACTTTCTTGCCGATACGTTTAATGGCTCTCCAAAAACGACCTCTGCGTTTTCTTCTACCTAAACCATCTATTTCATTTTCTAAATCGTCAAACTCCAATAGCCCTTCAATGGCATCAACATCGTATTTAATCAGACCTTTTTCAGCAAGAGCTTCTTCGATGTCAACCAGTTTATCCAGAACTTTTTCTCGTTGTGGAGTATGCCAAAACTTAATGGCTTGGTCAAGCATACTGATGAACTGGTCAGGGTTCTGTATGTGAGCCATCTTACCTTTATTCTCCTTATTCTTAAGCAAGAAATTTCGGGTACGCTTGAGATAATTTAATGTGGCTGTATCCGGGTCACCAAGTCCGTTGACAGTATCTTCAAAGTCAATTCCGGAAACAATTGCCATAAGGTCTGCATCATTATCATTTGCCATGCTTCCCCCGGCATAATCAATTCCTGATAAAGCGTAAATGGGTAAGCCCAACGAAGTTGAACTAGTCAATCCATCAACACCATGAATACCTGCAACCATTTGAAGAGGTGACATATTAAAGTCAGACTTTTCAAAACTGTATGGTTTCTGGTAATCGAATTTGGAAAGTACCGGATCTATGATAATCTCATCTTCACTATCACCAGTAGCAGGTACAAAGACATAAATATGCTGAAAGTTCCTTTTACCATCGTATTTGGTAATTCTGAACTTGAATGGAATGCCCAGACATTTTAGGATTGAACCCACAAAAATGCTGTAATCATCGCAATCAATACCGAATGACGTTTTGCCCTGCTGCTTGAACTTAATTTGTCCATCGAGCCAACTTCGGGCAGGTGTTCGGAGTTGTTCCGTTCCGTTCTCATCTTTGTGGTATTGCAAGTAGGAGTACGAAAAATCAAAGATGTTCCGGCATGTACTTTTCAGCGAATCGCCTTGTAGCATCTTAGCCAGTTCTTCAACTTCGAGGTAGTGTTCGGAAACCAAGTCAATACAACTTTCAACGGTTTCCAGAACATTACCGTTTTTTACAAATACATCTTTGCCGGATGCTTTTTTTATGAGGTGATTGTATTTTCGACCGTCTTTTGTATTACGAGGGCCAGAAACAATACCCAATTCTCCCAATGCTAATCCGCTCATATTATCGTCTGTTAAATTTTGCGTAGTGGTAATAGTTTCCCCGTTCACGCTGATGGTAAGCATAAAGGTCATATCGGCTTTAAGCTGCTGCGTATTTTGAAGTGCAGCCATAGTCAAGCCTTTACCCATTAGATTCAGGTAAGGCACTTGAAATAAGATTTCCGGTTCTTGTGATTTGCCTGCCGGAATGGTCAGACCTTTAATATCAGGGGTGGAATAAGCAATTGCTGAACCTTTGTATTTGGCTACAACTTGGTTAACAGCTAAAGTGATTGGAGCTAAGGTAGGATTATAACAGCGAAGCTTAACGGCAAACTGAACTTCTTGCAAGTTCATCTTATGAATACGAAATCTCAGGAGGGCAAAGTTCATTTTTGCCCCAGCTAGAAGCTTTTTGCCTTTCTTAATGAGGTAGAAACCTCCACCAACGGCTGCAACTGCTGCTAATCTGCCTAGTATTTTCTTTGTGCTTGCTTCCATAATGGAAACAAACTTATAGTAGGTTGTAGGTGGGGGTGAAGGTGTTAGTAGTTACCTGTAAGTCTTTGTAGTTTGTTCATGAAACTTGTTGGGGAATGGGCATAAAAAAACTCCCGACTGAATAAAATCAACTGGGAGTTTTAAAATGAATAACCAACCGATTTTTCTAGTGACGATGTCCACTATGGCCTTCCTTTTTCTTTTGTGCTCTGTCAAACTTACAGCAATCAGGCAATTTATTGTAGTCTTCATCTTTTGCTCTAATCAGTTCTGTATCATGTCCGGCTTTAGCAATTGCGTTATGAATTGATTTAACATCAACAGTGTGGGGATTATAAACTACTTTCATCTGTTTTGTTTTTTTATCCCAATCTGCTGATACAACACCATCAATTGATTGAACAGCTTTTTCGATACGTTTTTCACACATACC
This sequence comes from Carboxylicivirga fragile, assembly GCF_050589805.1. Taxonomy (NCBI): domain Bacteria; kingdom Pseudomonadati; phylum Bacteroidota; class Bacteroidia; order Marinilabiliales; family Marinilabiliaceae; genus Carboxylicivirga; species Carboxylicivirga fragile. The sequence continues at coordinate 57,964 of NZ_JBNGOY010000004.1, forward strand.
GCAGTTTCCAAATACTTTAAAACTCTTTGTTTCATTATGAGCCAATGCTTCAATTGCACTCAGCGCTGTTATCAACGCAACTAATAAAAATACTTTCGTTTTCATAATCTCAATTTTTTAACATTTATACTAAAATCTTTATTTCCCACAGCAACTGCCACTCGCACTTGCTTTTTTTGGCATGGTGCAACTTGAGTGTTCTTCTTCATGTTTATGTCCTTGGTGCGTACCCCCTTTTTGCTGTATCTTTTGAGCTCTTTCATATTGACAGCATCCATGCAATTTCGCATAGTCTTCGTCATTAGCCTTATGCATGTTAGTATCATGCCCTGCGTTGGCAATTGCTATGTGTACTTTATGGACATCGGTTTTAGATTCATCAAAGGAAACCTCAATCATTTTGGTTTCTTTGTTCCAATCTGCTGCTGTTACACCTTTGACTTCTTTTGCAGCTGCTTCAATGCGCTCTTCACACATTCCACAATTACCATATACTTTAAATTTTTCACTTTTTTCCGAAGCCATTGTTATTCCGGCACTTACTAACATGGCAAATACTAAAATTTTTGTTTTCATAACTAACTATTCTTTTGTTGTTTTAAAAAATTATTATAAGATTCATTTGATTCAAAATACAATACCGTTCGTTTATTGGTTGGATTGATATGAATTATTGCATCTGATTTTTTAAGCTTTTTTCCAGTATGTGGATCAGAAGCAAATCGTACATTTCCTATATTCTGCCCTAAACGGTTAAGGCATCTATCACAACATCCCCAGTAAACATCATCTTGTACCATTATTGGATTCGTAGCAATCGGTTTTACCAAATTACTTATCATGCACACTACACTGTCAGGTACTTCCTTATTTTCATATGCTTTGTAGGCATTTTCATATTTAATCGAACGATTAATACTCGAATAATATCCTAACAAAATGATAATAAAACAGATTGTTCCTGCGTAAATTAAATAGTGTTTCTCCTTTTTTGACCATAGTTTATTGGCCTGTTTCTTCTTATATGACTTAGGACTTCTTTTCATTCTATACAATTAAAAAATGCAATTAAAAAAATACACTATAGTACCTGATAGCATAAGTACTACACTTATAATTATCTCCTTAGGTGATATTTTACTATTCCTGAATATAAATAGTAATGAAAGTCCCAGAAATAAAATAGTTAGTAGCACATCAATTTTTCCATTCATCAATTCCAACTCCTTTTTAGACCATTGCATATAAAAATGATTAGTGATAAATGAAGCGATGAGAAGTACTGTGCCTAAGTATAGATTCCATTTAAACACTTCCTTAATCTTACCACCAACTGTTCTTAGGCAAAAGGCCAAAATTGCGAATAACATTGAGCTAGCAAGAATAATTCCAGCTGAGAGTTTTATTATCGAATGTACCGAATACATGCTCTACTATTTTAATTTGATAGCAAGTAATGCCTTCATTAGCTTTTGATTTACTTCTACTGCAATTGCCAATAAACTTTTATTATCGATTGCTGACATTGATACAACTGGTTCAATGGCCGAAACCTCTATTATGCCTTTTTCTTTCTCTTGGACCACTACATTGCAAGGTAACATAAGACCGATTTTATCTTCAACATTAACTGCCTTGTATGCATAGGATGGATTACATGCTCCCAATATCAAGTATTTACGAAAATCGACTTCTAGTTTTTCCTTGAACTTATCTTGCATATCTATTTCAGATAGAATACCGAAACCTTCATTTTCCAATGCTGTTTTTACATCAAAAACAGTTTCATCAAAGCTTTTTTCTACTGTGATATAATTATAATACTTCATTTTTTTTCAATTTGTTTTAATAACCAGGTGAACTTTATTTAGTGTTTCTGTCCTTTAAACTTCATGTATCCTTCTGGCATTATGAAGGTATATTCAAAAGTTTCAGAGCCTGGATGGAATCCACCAAAATGCTCATCACCATCCTGATGTTCGTCATCCTTGTGATGCATCCACTCGGTTTCATCACCACGCATATCTCCCATCATACCTCCACTCATATGGCCTTCACCTTTCATATGACCATAAATTTTACTAAAGTCATTGCCTGCAAGACACACCATAACACTGTCATTATTATGATAGTAGTCAAGTATAATGGTAGTATCGAAATCGGCACTATAGCAGTGTACCTTAATTTGTCCATCGCCCATATGATCAACATCAGCTGTAGCATCATCACTACCGTGTCCTTCAGCCAAAGCAGATTTCAAGTTAGTGTTAGATAAGCTACCAATATAGGTACCTGTTAGCTTGTCTATTTCCAGTTCATCACTCTTATCACATGCATAAAACGAAAATGTGATAACAGCTATTAGTAATAATTTAGATTGTTTCATCTTTCCTTGATTTTAATTTGTTAATATCTCACCTGGTTATTAATATGAGTATACTAGTGTCTCATCACCATGTCCAATTCGTTCAGAGGAATGTCGATATATCAATAGTTTTTTGTTATTATCTGAATTAATGAGCTTGATATCATTGCTATTAGGTACTTTTAATATTACAGTACCCTTTTCATTGATTACGTTGATGGTAAAATCAATCTTACGAAACTCAACTTCATTATTAGGATCAAAATCGTGGTGGGTTAAAATAGTACATGAATAAATGATTTCAAGCAAGTTATCCTTGTTTAAAGTGTGCATTGAAATATGCTTAATTTCATCCAGAAAATGGTGTCGAGGTAATGGCAGACTAACTGATTTCCATAACGTCTTATCAAGATTATGAAGGTTAACTGTTTGCTCCCTTTTATTATAAATGACATACTTCATACTTCCATCTTCCATTGTCAAGGTTTTGTAATCAGAATCCATCGTTCCTTCATATTTCAATTGGCCATATGATTCAATCATTAGCATTTGAATCAGTATTAAAACAAATATATTTAGTTTCATAATTTAATATTTTTAATGTTTCGTATTTAAATACTTCACTGTCTCACTAGTGGAGAGAGTTGATGTCAAATTCCCTGTTCTTAAGAAGAATACAGTTGTATTATTTTCTTCTAAATAAACAGGCTGAATAGAGGGTTCTATTAGAACAGTACAAATATCTTTATCACCTATTGTGTGAAAAGCCACATGGATGTATGAGCAAATATTCTTTCCAAATGCATGGGCTATTAAGCTCATCAGTCTTTTATGGTATCCATCTTTGTCCTTTTTCTTTAAAGTCCAAAAATCATTTGCTAATCCTAATACCTGACCATCATTACTCAAGCCTAGTATTATAGTTCCTCCTTTCGCATTTAGAAATCCTGCAATCGATTTTAAGACTTCAAACTCAATATTTTTGTTCGTCCTAACCTGACGATAATCATAGCGAAGAGATGTCATAAATTCAACAAATTCATTTTCACCTTTTGCTATCATTGTTGGAATACTCTGATTAAGTAGCATTCTTTTGCTAGATATCTTTACTTCTCGTTCCTTAATTGAACTGTAGTATCCACCAGATATATATCCACCAACTAATCCAAGTAATGCAAAAGCTATTGACATTGGCATCATATGTCCGCTAAATGAGTGTACAAAACTTGACCATATTACAGCACCCAGTTCAACCGAACTAAATGACTCCTGGTTCATTTCATACCAATATATTGTCATACTAATTGGATGCAGAATAAAGTACCCAATAAGCATTCCTATAGCAGAATGGATTAATAATGTGGAATGCCTGCTATTCTTCAATAAATTAGCAACTTCCATAACACTATTTTTAACCATCCGGACATTTGCCCGGACGGTATTATTATTTACTTTAATCGCTCATACTGACAGCAACTATGCAAATCATTATATACATCAGTATCTGCTTTATATTTATCGGTATCATGACCAACCTTTGCGATGGCTTTCTGAATAGCATTTTCTGTAGCCGGGGTTGAAAAGTTGATGTGTACCTTTTTGGTTTCCTTATCCCAGTTGGCATCAATAACGCCTTCAACAGTATAGGCAGCCGTTTCAATGCGATCTTTACACATATCACAATTACCAGCAACAGTAAACATGGTATGCTGCTTATTGTCGTCACCCTTTCTTTCTAATCGAGTATATTGACAACAACTAGGCAGCCCATTATAAACAGCACCTTCAGTCTTATACTTTTCCGTATCATGACCTGCTTTAGTAATGGCCTTTTGAATAGCATCCGTATTGGCTTTGTTCGAATGATAATTGACATGCAACTGTTGCTTATCGGCCATCCATTTAGCACTTGTAACACCTGAAACTGATGAAGCAGCTGTTTCAATGCGATCTTTACACATATCGCAATTACCAGCCACTTTTATCATGGCATGTTCAGCTGTATTTGAAGATTCGTTTTGGCTATTACTTAATCTATCATACAAGCAACAGCCCGGTAATCCCTTATATACATCATCATTGGCCTTATGCATTTCGGTATCATGACCTGCCTTGGCAATGGCCTTGTGAACATCATGTAAATTTGCTTTTTCAGGATCATATTTAATACTTATTGTTTGAGAATTAGCATCCCATTTGGCGGTGCTAACGCCATACACAGTCTTAGCCGCTTTCTCAATACGGGATTGACACATCTCACAATTACCTGCCACAGTAAATGTTTCCTTTTTGAGATTCTTTGTGTCAGGGGCATTCATCATGCTTGGCAATCCAATCAACTGTGCCGCTGCATCAATCTTAAACACGCCATTAGTAGCTATTTCTTCGCCTGGCTCCAATCCTTCTTTCACTACATAAAAGGCACCAGCTTCAGGCCCTAACACAATTTCGCGGTATAAGAATGTGGGTGATTCTCTTTCCTCAACTTTGGTATAAACCACGGCTCTTTTACCGGTCCAAAGCACGGCTGTTTTAGGTATCAAAACAGCCTTTTGACCTTCAGCTATTTTAGACTCCAGCACCCCGTTTGTAAACATTTCAGGTTTTAAACGAAAATCCTTATTGTTGATTTCAGCCCGCACCTTGGCTACCCTTGTCTTGGCATCGATTATTGGGTCAACATACGTAACCTTTGTTTTGAATTCTTCACCTGGCAGGGCTTGCATCGTAAAACTCACTTTATCACCTATTTTCACCCAGGGTAAATCTGTTTCATAAGCATCAAACAAGGCCCACAACCTGGTTAGATCAGCTACTTTAAATAGAGCTGTTCCTTCTTTCACATAGTCGCCTAACGCTGAATGGCGCATAGTAACTGTTCCTGTTATGGGTGACAATACATCAAAATTAACTTCTGGCTCCCCAGATTCTTCAATATTATTAATCTGCCTTTCGGATAAATCCCAAGCTTTTAGTTTAGCTCGTGCTGCCTTGTATAAGGAAGGATTATCTTCTTTAAATTCTGAAGCCTCAATTAGCTCACGCTGTGCACTAACCAAATTTGGCGAATAAATAGTTGCCAACTTTTGTCCTTTGCGAACTTTCTGACCTGTGAAATTGACGTATAGTTCTTCAATACGTCCACCAAATCGAGCAGTCAATTCAGCAATTCGTCTTTCATCTACATGTAACTTACCTTGGAGAAAAATGGATTTTTTAGGTTCACCAATCGCTACAATGGAAGTTTGAATTTCGGCCAGTTTTGCAGCAGATTCACTCATCACGATTTCATTGGGGTCGGCACCTTCACCACCTGAGTTCATTGATGTAAGCGGAATTAAATCCATAGCGCAAATCGGACATAACCCAGGCTTATCCTGTTTAATTTGAGGGTGCATGGAGCAAGTCCATGTTGTAGCTTCTTCTTCGTGATTATGTCCTGCATGTTCATCTCCGACACCATTGGCATTGCCAGATGGTGCGATTATCCAACCTATGGCTAAACCTAGTATTAAAACGCCCAGAATTAGTTTATAGTTGCTTTTTATATTTTGAAAAATTGTTTTCATTTCTCTGTAGTTAAATCGTTAAAACTTGATGATTACATTCGTTATTTCCCCATTAAATAATGGATAAAAGCAATAGCGGCCTGTTTGTCTGTCCTTCCTTTTTCCAATTCCAGATTATATTTTAACAAACGTCTTTCCATCCGAAGTATTTCCTCAAAATTCTTATTAGCAAAGGCATATTCCGTTTCTAATAATTTCAAAGATTTTCGGGCAATTCGCAGTTGCCTATCAAATAATTCTATTCGACGATGGGCATCCTTGTAATCTTTCCAGGAATTCTCGAAAATTGTCTCCAATACATTCTCCTTGTTGATACGCTCATAATCTTTTGCGATTTCAAGGTGAATGACTTCCTGAACCATGCTTTTATACTTGTTTCGATACAATGGTATACTTAAACCTATCTTAGGGAATGCTATCGCATCCTTTCCGGATAAATTGTTGTCACCTTTCCCAATAGATATATAATCAATCCCAAGACTAAATGTCGGAGCCCCCTGCTTTTTGGCCGATTGCTTTTTAAAGGCTAAAGCACTTTTTTGTAAATCGATACTTAGAAGTTGGTGATTCTTTATGCGAATAGAATCCAGTACGGCCTCCTTTGTATATAAAATGTCTGTCATCCAGAGTTCTTTTGGAAAAGTAATGACCTTCCGTTCCTCAGAATTTAGCAGGTTATTGAAGGAGACTTCCAATACTTCTTGTTTGTCCTTCAAGAGCGCCAGTTGATTTTCCAAATCATTTATCTCCATCTCAATCCGGTATTGGTCAACAGCCGACACCAAGCCTGCTTCAACCTTAACAATGGCTAACTTTTTAAAGGTATTTAGTATCTCAATATTCTCTAGTGTAATGACAGTAGCCTTACTATTGAAATACAGGTTATACCAATTCGCTTTAACCTCATTAAAAAGTTTAGACTTGTTTTCTTCAAACACCTCATAGAATGCTTTGGCTTCTTCCATACTGGCATTCTCTTTTGCCTTTAAGGTACCAAACCAAGGGAACATCTGCGTTGCTGAGAATCTGAATTCCTGTGGCCCATTTCTGGTTTCTACAGGCTGAATAAAGTAAGCAAATGCCAATTGTGGGTCAGGTAAAGAGCCTACCTGTGGTCCTTTTTCAAGAGCGGCCAAATATTTGTTAAATGTGGCTTTTAAGGCAGGATTATTTTCTGCTGCCTCTATCAAATACTGGTTTAGTTCATCTTGTGCTTGTAGCACACCTGATAAACCTAATAGCACAAATAATATATAAATCTTAATGATTTTCATGTCTTAAGCTTTTTCAGGGTTATTCTTCTTTACTTTTGCTTCCTGCCACATACTGTAAAGCACTGGCACAACAAACATCGTCAACACCTCAATTGTCATCCCTCCAAATAAAGGAATCGCCATTGGCACCATTATATCAGACCCTTTACCAGTGGAAGTTAAAACGGGTAATAGTGCGATGATGGTCGTAGCAGTGGTCATAATGGCCGGACGTACTCTTTTTGAGCCGGCTTCCAATACTAAAGCTCTCACTTCTTTAATTGTTTTGGGTTTTCGCTTGTCCTGAAGCTGTTTGATGTAAGTACTGATTAAAACACCATCATCAGTAGCTACACCAAACAAGGCAATAAACCCAACCCAAACCGCAACACTCAGGTTGATGGTGCTAACCTGAAAGAGATTGCGTAAACTCATTCCGGCAACGGAGCCGTCCATAAACCATGGTTGACCATACATCCAAAGCATAATAAACCCTCCGGATAATGCCACGATTATCCCTGAAAATATCAAACTTGTTGAAATGACTGACCTAAATTGAAAGTACAAAATCAAGAAGATAATAATTAAGGATATTGGAATCACAATCATTAAGCGCTTAGTAGCACGTATCTGATTTTCATAATTCCCTGTAAATTTATAACTCACTCCAGCAGGAAGAGAGAACTCACCAGTTTTCATTTTTCCCTTCAGGTACTCTTGGGCATTTTCTACCACATCCACTTCGGGATAACCTTCTTTTTTATCGAAAATAACGTATCCAACTAGAAAAGTATCCTCACTTTTAATCATCTGAGGGCCTCTGACATAATGTAGAGTAACAAGTTCTCCCAAAGGAATCTGGGCGCCTGTTGGCGTAGGAATTAAAATGCGTTGCAAATCCTCTGGATTATCTCTGAATTCACGTGCATATCGCAAACGTACTGGAAAACGTTCACGCCCTTCAACAGTTGTTGTAAGGGGCATTCCCCCGATGGCACTTCCTATTACCGCTTGCAAATTTTTAACAGTTAATCCATATCGTGCAATAGCATCTCTTTCTATCTCCATCTCAAGGTACGGTTTACCTACCACACGATCAGCAAAAACTGACATACCTTGTACACCTTCTACATTTTTCAGTTGTTTCTCGAGCTCAAAGCCTACCTTTTCAATGCTTTCTAAGTCTGGACCATACACTTTAATACCCATAGGAGCTCGCATTCCAGTCTGCAACATCACTAATCGAGTCGATATGGGCTGAAGCTTAGGTGCTGATGTTAAGCCTGGTATGGTACTCTTATCAATAATCTCCTTCCAGATATCATCAGGAGATCTTATTTCTTCTCTCCATTGTCTAAAGTATTCTCCGTTCTTATCCTCCGTTAAATTCTTCTTATCAATCAAACGGAATGCCTCTTTCTTTGGATTGTATTTAGAACCATCTTTCAGCACAAAGGCACCTTCTTTATTCGTTTTAAAGCGCATGCGATGCCCTTTTTCATTCAGAATATATTCTGGTTTATAATTGATGACATTCTCATACATGGAGGTAGGCGCCGGGTCAAGGGCCGAATTTACGCGTCCCCATTTACCTACCACTGTTTCAACTTCCGGTATGGAGTTAACTCGCTTATCTAATATGCGAATAACTTCCAAGTTTTCTTGGACGCCTGAATGGGGCATTGTAGTGGGCATTAGTAAAAATGAACCTTCATCAAGCGATGGCATAAACTCTTTACCTATACCAGGTAGTTTTTCATCCAGATAGGCATATGAATCGGTACTTTTAATAAACTGAGGCATGAAACCAAACAACTTATTAAAGCCTTGCCAACTTGTCATTCCAAATAGTACAATGAAAATTGGTACCGCTAGGAAAGTCCATTTATTATCTAAACACCAATTTAAGATACGAGCATAAAAAACAACCACCATCGATAAACTGCCTAGTACGGTTGTAACGATAGCTATCACAAAAAGGAAATTGGCAAAGAGACTGTTTTGAGCTCCGAGTGGCATCCAAGCTTTTGTCAAAAAGAAAACGACAACTACAATGGTGATGGCAATATTGATAAGGTTTATCCACTTCTTCTGATTTTCTTTCCAACGGTATGATAATAGGCCATTAATACCATAGGCAGAAATAGCCAAAGCAATATAATTACCTGAAGCGATTGACAGAACAACTCCAGCTGCAATCAGAATGAAGTTACCCAAGCGTTGATAACGCTTTTTATCAATCTTAATGGAAAAAATCAAGTGCGATAAGGTTGGTATGATTATCAAACCAATTAATAAAGCCGAAATCATAGTAAAGGTTTTTGTAAAAGCTAAGGGCTTAAACAGTTTTCCTTCCGCTGCTTCCATGGCAAACACTGGCAAGAAACTGATGATTGTAGTTGATAAAGCCGTAATTACTGCTCCGGCCACTTCAATAGTACCCTGATACACCACATTTAACAGTTCTTTTCCTCGTTTCCCTTTGTTTTCAGGCATCTCAATATGCCGGATAATGTTTTCAACAAAGACTACCCCCACATCTACCATCACACCTATCGCAATGGCAATACCCGAAAGGGCGACAATGTTGGCATCTACTCCAAACTGACGCATCGTAATAAAGGTAATGAGTACACCAATAGGTAGTAAGCTGGAGATAAGAAATGAGGCTCGCAAGTTAAATACCAGTACAATAACTACAAGAATACTAATTAGCAATTCAAGTGAAATGGCTTCTTCAAGTGTTCCCAGAGTTTCTTTAATTAAACCGGTTCGGTCATAAAAAGGCACAACCGTCACTTTGGATACAGTACCATCCGCTAATATTTTGGAAGGCAATCCCGGCTCAATTTCAGCGATTTTGGCCTTCATGCTTTTAATTGTTTTAAGCGGATTAGCTCCATAACGTGCTACCACAACACCTCCCACAGCTTCTGAACCACCTTTATCCAGTCCTCCTCGCCTTGTTGCTGGGCCAAAATTAATTCTTGCTACATCCTTCAAGCGTATTGGTACATTGTTGCGAACTGTAACCACACTCTTTTCAAGGTCTTCCAGATTTTTTATGTAACCTAGTGCGCGTACCAAATACTCGGCTCTATTAAATTCAATGGTTCGAGCACCAATATCCAGGTTACTGCTTTTTACAGCCGACATAATCTGTGCGATGGTTACATTATGCGCCTTCATGGCATTTGGATCTATATCAACCTGATATTCTTTCACAAAACCACCTATAGAAGCCACCTCGGCTACGCCTTCTGCTGAAGTTAAAGAATAGCGCACATAGAAATCCTGTATGGTTCTGAGTTCATGAGGATCCCAGCCGCCAGTTGGATTACCATCAGAATCACGACCTTCAAGCGTGTACCAATAGATTTGTCCTAGAGCTGTTGCGTCAGGACCTAATGCGGGAGAAACTTCAGATGGTAGCGTACCCGCAGGCAAAGAGTTGAGCTTTTCAAGGATACGAGTTCTACTCCAATAAAATTCAACATCATCATCAAAAATGATATAAATACTGGATAGGCCAAAAATAGAGTTACTACGAATCGTTTTTACTCCAGGTATACCTAATAAGGAGGTGGTTAATGGATAAGATATTTGGTCTTCAATGTCCTGTGGCGAGCGGCCTGGCCACTCTGTATATACTATTTGTTGATTCTCACCAATATCTGGTATGGCATCAACAGGCACTGGGTCAGTTGGCAAAATGCCAGTATCCCAGCCAAATGGAGAATTGATTATCCCCCAGCTAATGAAAACAAGCAAGACTAAAAATGTTACGAGCTTATTTTCCAGAAAAAAGCGAATGATAGAATTAAGCATGTCAATTCATTTATGATTTATATTCGAAATAAGTTATGTATTTGACTGCACTAACACAAATAATGTTAACGAAGTCAATTAATAATTAAATCGAAAAATCACAAACGATATACTTGTATGTCAGAAAGAAAGACAAGAACCTCTTTGGGAGGTGGTGGATTAAAATATGCTAATTCAAAATTCTGTGATTCAATTTCTTTGAAGACAAGAACTTGAATAAAAGGCAACAAAAGGTCAAAATTTGTTTGTTGAAATTCAACATTATTCACAGCAATAACAAAGTCTTCGTCCAGCTCAAAGTGAGCTGATTCATTATGACAACATTTAGAAGTACCAATGTCATCACAGCAAGTTTTTGCTTCGCCAAAGATATTTACATTCACTAAACTACCTTGACAATAATGCTTAGATACAGTCATACCTGTTGTTGAAACTAACAACACGATTACCATTATTATATGACTGATTTTTTTAAGCATAACTTAATTTAGTGCTTTTGACAAAGTAAACGATAAATATTCAACTTTGTTTTATAAAATTATGATTTTTATTTATATTTCTTTTGGATTAGAAATTATTTAACAGGTAATTAACAACAATTACCTCCATGTTGTATTGGCGGGCATCTTGCCGAACCATACGAGCAATAAACACAGCAATCACCTTTCTTTGGTTTTAATACTGTTTTACATTTCTCACATTCATAAAAGAACTGACAAGAATCCTCTGGCATAGTTTTTTCTTTCTGAAAACCACACTCAGGACAGGTTATTGTTGATTTTGGAATTAAGACTTTCATGATATCTTGTGTGAAAAGTTAATGACTTTAAATAATCCTACGATGCTTTATAACCAAGAGAATCAATTGCTTCTTTGATTTTATCCAATTCAATATTATCACCTTCAAGTGTAACTGTTTTTTCTCTAAGGTTTACCTGTGCATTCTCAATAAAAGCTAACTTCTCTAGGTTGCTTTCTACATTTGCTTTGCAATGATTGCAAGTCATTCCTTCTACTTTAATTGTTTTAATTTCCATCGTATTGTTTTTTAATTGAGTTACAGAATTCTTTTTTGTGTTTAGGTATTTCTGGATATATCCATTAATGATAAGTGCCATTAATATAACTCCAGATGCAATTTGCCACCAACTTAATCCTTTGTGATGATTATGCCCAAGATGTTGATGGGTAATTTCGGTAAACCATTGTGTTGGTAAGGCATAATCTATTAATAAACCAAAGCCTAAAGCTCCCACGATAATGGTTGCTAAATAAGTGAATAAACTCTTTCGGCCAAGTACTTTTCCTATCATGGTTATTGTTGCTGCATTCGTTGCCGGACCAGCCATTAATAATACAAATGCAGCTCCCGGACTAATGCCTTTTAAAATTAGTATTGCAGCCAATGGTATTGAGCCTGTAGCACATATATAAAGCGGAATGGAAACCACCAGGATTAAAAGCATTTGAACTATGGGCGGCATATTTAAAAGTTCGAAAAACTCATTAGGGATTAATGCTGAAATAATAGCTGCCAATACCAATCCAATTACCAACCATTTTGATATATCCTGAATAAAATCGACAAACCCATAACGGAATACATCTCCCACTTTTTGAGAGAATGATTTACGTTCTTCGGTTTGTTCCTGGAAAGTTCTTGTGTCTGTTTCGTTTTTAGTTGCCACACTTGTAATTAATCCACCTGTTATTCCTGTTACCAAAGCTGCCAGAGGTCGGATGATTGCAAATGGTAACCCCATTAATGAAAAGGTTGCTAATATAGAATCAACTCCCGTTTGTGGGGTTGATATTAGAAATGAAACTGTTCCGCCTTTAGATGCTCCATTTTTATAAAAAGCCGTTCCTGTTGGAATTACACCGCATGAACATAGAGGTAAGGGAATCCCAAATATAGAAGCTAAAACAGATGATTTAAACGGTAAGCCATTAAAATAGCGTTCGATTTTGTTTTGGGGAATGAAGGCATATAATAAGCCTGCAAAGAAGAAACCAAGCAAAAGATATGGAGACATTTCACTCAATATCTTTACAAAGTCATTTAGAAAAGTGATGATATATTGTTGTACTTCCATAGCTCTGATTTTTTGATATTACAAAGTAAGGAAGTAACGATGTGTTTACTATTACACGATTTTGGAAAAGAGTTATATCATTTTTGGATTACACCTGGTCAAGAGGTTTGCGCTTATTTTCTTTAAGCTTTTTGAAGTGTGATGGAGTTAAGCCTGTAATTTTTTTGAACTGATTAGATAAGTGCTGAACACTACTGTACCCTAGTTGGTATGATATTTCATTTAAGGATAATTCATCATAAACCAAAAGCTCTTTTACCTTCTCAATCTTCTGATTGATGATATATTTTTCAATGGTAATTCCTTCAACTGAAGAAAACAGATTGCTCAGATATGAATAGTCATGCCCCAATTCTTTGGAAATATATTCAGAGGTATTTAAAGATTCAAAACCGGATTCTGAATAATGGGTTCTTTCAATGATAATCGTTTTGATGCGGTCAATCAACTTACTTTTCTTATCGTCAATTAACTCAAATCCATTTTCATCTAACACCTTTCTTACCTCTTCAATTTTATCGTTTGAGAGTTGAGATGAAACATTGACTTTACCAAGTTCTATTTCCTCAATATTCAAATTCATCTTTGCAAATTCATCTTGTACCACCTTTATGCAGCGGTTGCAAACCATGTTTTTAATATGTAGTGTTGTTGAATTCATTTTGCAAAGATACAATTAACAACAGCTTTTACCTTGTTGTATTGGTGGGCACTTTACAGTTCCATAAGAACAAAAAACGCAGCAATGACCTTTCTTTGGTTTTAAGACAGTTTTGCACTTTTCACACTCATAGAAAAACTGGCATGAATCCTCAGGCATAGTTTCTTCTTTTTTAAAACCACACTCAGGACAAGTAATTGTTGATTTAAGAAATACTGATTTCATTTACTTACCAAGTTTTAAAATTCTAAAAGCCCCTTTTACTACAATTAAAAATACAATTGAGCCAATAATTAAATCGGGGTATTTTGATTGTGTAAGTAATACCAATACACCAGCAAGAATAACCCCCGTATTAATAATCACATCATTAGAGGTAAAAATCATACTAGCTTTCATGTGAGCCTCATTGCTTTTGGATTTCTGGAGTAGATACAAACAAACCCCATTAGCTATTAAAGCAAAGATGGATACACCAACCATTATTCTATAATCTGGCATTTCTTCAGAACCAATAAATCTTCTTACTATTTCTATCATACCCAAAAGAGCAAGCGATAATTGAAAGTATCCACTCCAACGAGCCACTTTCTTTTTTCTCAATACAGTTGAACCAACAGCCCAAAGGCTTAATCCATATACAAAAGAGTCAGCTAACATATCCAATGAATCAGCCACCAAACCCATTGACTTTGATATCAATCCTGTAGTCATTTCAATAATAAAGAATGCGAAATTGATTATTAATACTGACCACAGTAGTTTAGACTGTACATCGGAATCCTCTAATGCTACCTCATTGTCATCAATAGAACTTGTTTGTGTTAGCTTTGCGCCAAAGTTCAATGCCTCTAAACGAGATAATATCTCTTTATCTTCCTCTGAATGAAATACCGTAAGGTTTCGGTTCTCAATATCGAATTCAAGTTTTTTGATTACTTGTAAACCATCCAGTTTCATGCGAATCATGTTTTCTTCGGATGGGCAATCCATTTTTGATATATGGTATATTGATTCTAACATTCTTTACAATTTAGGTTGTCGGTTGTATGCTCTACCTGAATGGTCACATGACTAATATTGAATTTTTCAGCCAATAATTTTTGCAAACTGCTTAATAAGGTATCCGTCTTTTGAAAAGAAGTCATTACATGTGCTGACAAAGCATTCTCGTTTGTACTCAAAGCCCATAAGTGCAAATCGTGCATGTCAATAACTCCCTCAGTTTGCAATATTGATGATTTTACATCTTCAAGTTTGATATTTGAGGGTACAGCATCTAAGGCAAGTCTGATAGATTCGGTGAAGAGTTTCCACGTTCCCCATAAAATAACAAGTATTATAATAAAACTCATTATTGGGTCAATCCATTGCAATCCTGTCTTTACAATTAATAATCCCGAAATAACAACTCCAAGAGATACTCCTGCATCGGCTGCCATGTGTAAAAATGCTCCTTTAATATTTAGGTCATCTTTTTGTCCTTTTAGGAACATTAATGCAGTAATGGTATTAATGAAAACGCCAATTGCGGCAACTATCATGACTTGTGTGCCAGCAACAGGTTCAGGATTTTTAAATTTCCCGATGGCGTCCCAACCAATTGCTATAACCGCACCAAATAGCAAAAAGGCATTCAATACAGATATTAAGATGGTTGTCTTTTTATAACCATAAGTGTATCGTCCAGATGGTTTCTTAGTGGACATCCAAACAGCAAACCAGGCAAAGACTAATCCCAATACATCGCTTGCATTGTGACCTGCATCTGCTAATAAGGCAGAAGAATTAGCTATTAGACCATAAAATACTTCTACTGCTACAAATACCACGTTAAGACTAATGCCGATTGCAAAAGCTTTATTGTAATTGGTACTATGGTTGTGACTATGATTATGTCCGTGACTGTGACCCATAACAAAGAATTAAAATAACCACCTATTTACTTTACTCATGTATTCTTTATATTCTGTTCCCAACTCCTTTAGGAGAAACTCTTCTTCCAATCGCACCTGAACCTGAATAACAATAAAACCTGAAATCAATATTACTAAAGTAACCGCATTTGGAATAATAAGGAACATTCCTGCAAACACAATTAATACACCTAAAAAGATTGGATTTCTTGATATTCCAAAAAGTCCTTTAGTAATTAGGTTTACTTTGTTTTCATTATCTATACCAATGCGCCATTCATTTGCCATGTTCCGTTGTGCGATAAAGATAATAATGAATGAAAGATGCAACAAACCCAAGCCTATCCAAACAACTATATCTGATTTTAGGTACTCTATTGATACCAAATATTGCATTGCTGACGGTAGGAAAGCATTTAGGGCAATAGTAATAAATGCTATTGCTGATATAATTTTATAGGCTTTTCCTACATAATTTATTGCCGTTTCTTCCTTGCTAAACTTAAAAGGATTAATTCCTGAGCGCTTAAATGTGATATAGCTCGGAACTATAAACAAAGCAATTAAAAACACACAATAGAAGATAAATAGATACATATTTATTAAGTTTTGATAGTAATGAAGCAAATTAAAGCTTTTCTAATGCTTTTTGAAATTTATCTGACACTTCATTTGCAATCGAAACCAGTTCAGGTTTATTGAGCATTCCCATTAAAGCTGCCGGGTTTACTACTACAACCTCAATTTTTCCTTCACCAATATCTTTTACAATAGCTTTGCAAGGAAGAAAAACACCAATGTTTTCTTCAATTTGGAGTGTTTTGTAAGCAAAACCAGGATTGCAAATACCAAGGATTTTATATGGCTTTATGTCAACATTGTCTAGTTTCTCTTTGAGTTTCACATCCATGTCAACCTCGGTTATTACACCAAATCCTTGTTCCTTAAATACGAGTTTAGTTTTGTCTACAACATCTTCAAAAGTACCCTCTATTGTTTTTGTAAAGTAGAATGTCTCATTCTCCTGTGCGACTAATGATTGAATAGATATAACCATTAATAGCATCGAAATAATTACTGTTTTTTTCATGACTTTTAATTTAAACGTTAGTGATGATTTGTTCTAGTTTTTATAATAATCTAAGCTTAATACCCCCATTAAATACAAATCCATCGGTTGGTGCCCAAATGTCCGGGAAAGTAGGATTGTTGGTTGGTGGTAATACCAAAGGTTCATAATCTGACTGCAATACATTGGTAAAGTTCTCGAAGTTCACAAATATGGATAAGCGTTCCCAATGGCGCATTAACATTACACCCATTGTCCAATAATCCGTTTTTTGATTGTATAAATTATCGAACTGTTTTCCTGTATAATATACTTCATAACCAGCCGACCACTTTTCTTCAATTTCATAGAACAGAACAAAACCTGCATTATGCTTTGGTGTTAAGGGTTTTTGGTCATTGATATTATCGTATTGTAATTCCGTATTAACAAATGCGTAGTTTAAATAGAGTTTAAAGTCATCGTATGTTAGCTTAATGTTGGTTTCAAATCCAGAACTTAACATATTGCCATCAGCACTTTCAAAATAAGCCATATCCGTGGTGGCATCTTCTCGTAAAACCAATGCGTTTTTAAGTTGAGTAAGAAAGAATAACTGGTTAATAGAGAATGTCATTTCATCGCCTAAAGCAGTTTTATAGTTAATGTCGAAATTACCACCTATAGAAGTTTCAGCATCTACCTGGTCGGTTGATAAAGGCTGTATGCCCCTATAGTAGAGTTTCTCAGCATCTTCGGTAAAAATGGTTGGTAGTTTGT
This sequence comes from Carboxylicivirga fragile, assembly GCF_050589805.1. Taxonomy (NCBI): domain Bacteria; kingdom Pseudomonadati; phylum Bacteroidota; class Bacteroidia; order Marinilabiliales; family Marinilabiliaceae; genus Carboxylicivirga; species Carboxylicivirga fragile. The sequence continues at coordinate 75,480 of NZ_JBNGOY010000004.1, forward strand.
AACCCATTGCACCACCAATACGAGAGCTAAGTTTGTTATTTGCTTTAAAAAGTAAAGAGAAGCGAGGTAAAACAAACGTTCCGTAATCAGTATTGTAATCGGTTCTTAACCCTGCTTCCAATATTAACCTTTCATTTATATCCGTAGTGTTTTGAATGAATCCACCAATTGTATTATGTGTGTAATCTCTAACAGGAAGGGAGTCTGTATTTTCCTCTGTAAATTGTTCCAAGTAATGATTCAGACCAAATTGCCATTCGGATTTTTCATTTCTATGTAAATTGTACGAAGCTTCTGAGAAACTAGAAACCTGGTTCCCGTTAAATTGATAATCAGGAATAGTCAGCTTTCTATCGAAATAGGATATGCTGTTTTTGAAGTCAATGGTTCTATTCTCTTTTGTATTTCTGAAATTCAATTGCGTAGCATAACGCTCCGATTTGTTTTCCTCTGTAAATATATGTTCGGTACTTGAGTTTCCCTTTATTACTTCCATATCTCCACCTGTTCTGTCATCAATGGTGGTATTTAAACCTAAACTAAGTTCAGTATTAGGATTAATGTAATAGTAAAATTTTGGATTTAGGCTAAAAGTTTGTGCATCGGGCATATTCGAGAAACCATCATCATCTGGGTCGTAAGCTATTTGGTTTGTAGCCGAACCATATATCGAAAGACCAATCTTACCATATTTCTGAGCATAGAAAATATTACCTGTAGTACCTAATGCACTTGTTTGGTTTAGCATGATGTCGAGTTTTGGCTCATCATCAGGTTTAATGGTAACAAGGTTTACCAAACCTGCAATAGCTCCACCGCCATATAATGTTGAATTACTTCCTTTAATCAGTTCTACTTGTTTTAAATCGAGCGGTGGTATTTGCATAATGGAGAGTCCACCTGCAAAGCCTCCATAAAGAGGCATACCATCTTTTAATATTTGAGTGTATCGTCCATCCAAACCTTGAATGCGGATGCTCATATTACCTGAGCTAAGTGAGGTTTGTTGCATTTGCACCCCTGTAGTCTCTCTTAATAGCATTCCGATATTAGAAGAATTCATGGCTGCTTTTTCGCCTAATTCTTCGCCTGTAATGGCTTCGATTCGTGTTGGAATATCTTGTATGGTTCGTGAAGACCTTGTTGATGTAATTACTACTTCTTCCAGTTCTTCACCTTCTTCCAATTCAACTTCAATGGTTTTATTGTTGTCTTCAGGAAATGACAATTCAATTTCCTTTTCTTCATAGCCAACAAACGAAATAACAAATTCTATTTCACCATTAGGTAGATTTTCAAATTTAGCAATCCCCTCTGTATTGGTAATTGTACCATTGGTTGTTCCTTCAACTACAACACTTGCACCAATCAGAGATTCGCCCGATTCTTCTTTTACTTCAAAACTTACTGTGTTTTGTCCTAATATGATTCCTGAAGTAAACAGGAAAAGTAAACTTGATATTAAATATTTCATAGTATATAGATTTACAAATTTATACTACAAAATTACGGCAGAATCACATGCAACAGTATTGCAAAGTTATCCTTGACAATTAGGGCAAGTTCCTTTTATTACAAAATTGGCATTTTCAAAATTGAATCCTTCGGGTAAATCCACCTTAGGTATTGGCATATTTTTCAAACAATGAGTTTGACCACATTTAGTGCAAAGAAAATGGTAATGTAAATCATCCAATGAGCAAGTACAATCATCATCACAAAGAGCATATTTTACTGCACCAGAACCATCATCAACACTATGGATTAGCAGCTTGTCCTGAAATGTTTTTAATGTTCTGAAAATTGTGGAGCGCTCAACGTTTTCAAATTGCTGTTCAATCTCATAAAGGCTTAAAGCCTTCTTATTTTTATCCAAAACTTCATAAACCAACTCACGCATGGCTGTTGGTTTTATGTTTTTTTGTTCTAATTTCTTGTCTATTTCGTTACTCATAATTTATAACCATAAAGTTAAGTGGTGCAAATATTACTTCCAACCTTTTATTATCTATTCTGTCCATAATACTTTTTAAATGTTTGTTTGTTCTCAAAATATAATATAAAGGGTTGACCTTTTTCCTTAAGTCCTATAATTGCATCTGCTTTGCATATGGAATCACCAGAATAAGCATCAACAGTATAGGCATATTGCTGATAATGTTCTACTATATAGTGTTTGCATCTTGAACCACAGACATAAAACATTTTACTTTCAATATCCACAACTTGGGACTTATGAAATTTCAATTTGTTTTCAACTTCACAAATCAACTTAGGTGAAATTTCTTTTTTATATAGAACATACTTTTGAATTATGTGCTTTGTATCGCACCAATGAACAAAAAATATTTGAATTAGAGCCACCACCACTAAACCGATAATGGCTCCATTTCTAAGATATTTCTTAAACTTCTTATCTTCGAGAATCTGCTTTTCTCTACGTTGCTGCTTGGTAAGTTTATTTCGTCCCATAACTAAAGATGGAATTATGAATCCATTATCTTTTTATATTTCTTAAAATGGAAACCAAAGAGGTATTCCAATTTGTCGTTATGACGATGTACTGCACAAGCATGTTTGCAGGGTTTCGAATAAGCTGATGAATTTCTATAAATTAATGATGGTTTGTTCGTTTTACAATCAATAATTAAATGATTGAATGAAGGTTCGTCCGAAAAATGGTTAATAGTAATAAGCAAATAGGCTTTAGTAGTATCTTGAGCTGTTACCGCTTTAATAATTTCTTCTTCCGAAACTATTTTCACTTTCCCTTTATACAGAGTGTTTAAATATTCTTCTGAATAAGTAGTAAGCTTCTGCGGTATAAGCAGGGTTTTGTTTGACAATACGCCAGCACCTGTATTAATTTCATTAGCATATAGTCTCTGATTTTTATATTGTTCAGACTGACTTATGAAATTTTGAATTTGTTCTATGGCAAATTCAGCATTTAATTCAGAAAGTTCTTCATCAACTAAAGGAATTCGTAGTACTTCCTTTTTATCATTATATAATGAAAGCTGATAATGAGAATAGGAATAATAATAGTTTTTTTTCACTACCCGTCTGTCAAAGAATCTATCGGAATGTTTTCTAAGTGTAATATACCAGACATCTTCTTTATTCTTAACTTTTGTTGTAAGTTCGGATTCGGATATTTCTTTTGGTTTATCACTACTATTCCAATTTTCAGATATAAGTTTCGCTAGGAAAAGGTTTTCCTTCTGATACCTTTCTTGCGTACTATCAATTAATTCTTGTTGTTTATATTGCTTAATCTGTTTATCGGATAGCTGTTTTGTTTCAAAAAAATCAACTTTTTCAAGTTGCTGTACATCGCTTAATTTATTCTTATTTATAGAATATTGTGCGTTCACAGCACATGTGATTACCATTGAAATAATCATTACTAGTATTTTAAAAGTATTTTTCATGACTATATGTTTTAAGGTGAATTATTCTTTTTTAACATCAATAAGTATTAGTTTAAAAAAGGCGGAACGAATTCCGCTCTTTCCTATAAATCATATCTATAAAGCTTTGCCAAAGTAAAACTCAATTCTTTCTCCATGTTCAACAGTTCTTCCTTATTATCGTAAAAAACCATTAATTCGAAGTAGTATTCAGATAGTGAAATTTCTCCTTTTTGCATTGCTTTATCTAATAATTCAAGGATGGTTTTCCCCGATATGCGTTGCTTGAAATCGGTAATGCTGCTTTGTAAAGCCGTTGCTTTACGATGCAAAGTTTTCATTTCGTTATAAAATTGAACTTTAGCATCAGCCTCGATGCTATTAACCGCTTCTGTTTTTAGTTTGGCATACTTTACCGTGTTTTTATTCCCCCAAAGAGGAATTGAAACGCCCAGGGTGACACCTTGAAATTGTTGTCCTACAACTTTTTCACTCATATAACCTGCATTTATTTTAGGTAAATTCTGAGCTAACTGGAGTTGTTTTTCTTTTGATGAAATTTCAATTTCCTGTTTTAGCCAATTAAGCATAGGATTGTTAATTGCAGCCTGAGCATACCACTCGTCAAAATCAGTTTCAACCATATTTTCGATAAAGATGGTATCGTTAAAGCTTAATGAAACCCCTGCGTTAAGAGTTGCTAATTGTTGCAATTCAGCATCTCGTTCTATACTTATTTGTTCCAATTGTTTTTCGGTATTCAAAAGGCTTATCTGAGCTTTGTTGTGTTCGAGAATGCTTGCTTCACCACTTTCCAATTTCTTTTTAAAAGCATTGGCAATTTTCATGTCATTATTTAACCTAAGCTTATATTCAGAATACAAAGCATTCAGGTATGTTAGTTCAGAGCAAATTGTTTTAGCACTTAACAAAATTTCATACCGCTGTTTTTTATACTCCATCTCAACTTGTTCATTTTTCATATCAGAAAGCTGAGATTTATAAACATATGCTGTAGGAAAATCGAACGACTGAGTAACTGAAAAATCGGTACGGTTGCCTATATTATCAGGACTTCCTATTAAATAGTTAAAACCTACTTCCGGGTTATCGGGTAGCAAGTTTGATTTATTTCCCATTTTATCGGCATCTGCATTCTTCCGATATGCCGCCAACGTGGTGTTATTCCTTTCGATTTCAGCCAATACAGAATCCATGCTACTCTGAGAATAGACTGTAAAAACTGAAAACATTAAGACGATTATTATTAATATATTTTTCATTGTCATCATTTTTTAATCTATCATTAATTCTTCTGAAGCTGTCTCTGAATCGGCTTGCTTACTTGTTATAAGAAACATAATAGGAATAATAAATCCATTAAGTAAGGTAGAGGTTAATAATCCACCAAGGATTACCTGTGCCATTGGGCTTTGAATTTCATTGCCTGGTAAAGCACCACCTAAAGCAAGAGGTAATAGAGCAAGTCCGGATGATAGAGCTGTCATCAATATTGGATTTAAACGGTCAAGTGAACCATGCATTACACTATCAATTGCCGAATATCCTTCGTGATGCAAGTCGTTGTACCTTGAAATAAGAAGCATACCGTTTCTTGTTGCGATACCAAAAAGTGAAATGAAACCAATAATTGCAGGAATGCTAATAATTCCGCTGGTGAAAAAGATAATAAATACACCACCTATCAATGCCAATGGTAGGTTTAACAGCACAACTACAGATTGAGTTATATTCCTAAATTGATTGAACAACAATAAAAATATAGCCATGATAGAAAAAATGGATGTAATAAGCAGGGTTTTGGAAGCAGCCTGTTCACTTTCAAATTGCCCTCCATATTGTATATGATACCCTTCTGGCAATGTGATATTTTCATCAACTGATTTTTGAATATCATTTACAACACCTCGTAAGTCACGCCCAGCTATGTTAGCCGAGATAACAATTTTACGCATTACATTTTCACGATTAATTGTGTTTGGTCCAGTAGAAGAAGTAATTTCTGCAATATTACTGAATGGTACTTTTCTACCATTTGCATCCACTATTAGTTCTTTGATACGCTCAGCTGTTGCTCTTCTTTCAGTATTTACTTTTAGAGTCAGGTCAAAAGATTTGTTGCCTTCATATACAAGAGAAACTACTTCTCCTGCCAGCATCACATTAACAATTTCTCTGAATTCAGGTAAAGTAATTCCATATTTGGCCATCACGTCTCGTTTTGGCTCTATCTTTAATTGAGGGCGTTGTATCTGTTGTTCAACATTTAAGTCGGCAATACCCTCAATGCCATCTATGGAAGATTTGATTTGGTTACCCAACTCAAACATTTTATTCAAATCTGTTCCAAATAATTTAATGGCGATATTTGCCCTTGTACCTGATAGCATAGCATCAATACGGTGCGAAATGGGTTGCCCTATCTCTATGTTTGCCCCCGATATGGCTTTCAACTTTTGGCGTAGTTCTACTAATACTTCATCTTTTGAACGTTCATCAAGAATAAACGGAGCTTCTATTTCCGAAACATTTACACCTAGAGCATGTTCATCTAACTCGGCACGACCTGTTTTTCGTGCTACAGTTTGAATTTCGGGAATAGACAACAGTATTTCTTCAGTATATCTTCCAATTTTATCTGATTCGTGCAATGATATGCCTGGTAAGGTACTTACATTAATGGTAAATGACCCTTCATTAAATGAGGGAAGAAAACTTCGCCCTAACGTGAAAAACACAATCATTGTAGCAACCAGAAAACCACCTGTTATTCCAAGAACCAATCTTTTATGCACTAATACCCATTTTAGAATCCTTTCGTAAATTCCTTTGAGTTTACGAACAACAAATGGTTCCCGTTCTTCTTTAATCCCTTTAGTTGGCTTTCCTAATAAGTAGCTGCATAATACAGGTGTTACTGTTAATGCAACTACCGTTGAAGCGATAAGTGACACAATAAATGCAATACCCAAAGGCGCAAGCAATAATCCTTCCATACCAGAAAGGAAAAATAAAGGAACAAAACTCACTATGATAATAAGAGTAGAATTTAAGATGGGCATACGAACTTCCTTTGATGCATCATAAACCACACTCATTACACTTTTTTGTTCTTCTTTAGGTTTAAGCCTGTTTTCTCTTAAGCGTTTAAATACATTCTCAACATCAACTATGGCATCATCGACTAATGAACCAATGGCAATAGCCATACCCCCTAAACTCATTGTGTTAATTGTTAACCCCATGAATTTCAGTGCTAAAATTGTACAAACAAATGCTAGTGGAATTGTAACCAGAGAGATTATTGTAGTTCTAATATTCATTAAAAAGATTAATAGAATAATTATCACAAATACTCCACCTTCTAATAATGCCTTTTGAATATTACTTATGGAATTATCAATGAAACGAGCCTGACGGAAAATGTCGGTAGCTATCTTAACGTCAGCAGGTAATGTCTGTTGTATTTCCGTGATAGATTCATCCAGTTTTTCTGTTAATTCGAGCGTACTGGTAGCGGGTTGTTTTGTTACAGTTAAGAGTACTGCCGACTTGCCATGATTTGAAGCCAGTCCCAACTTTGGAGCTTTATTTCCAATCTGAACATCTGCTACATTCTCAATCAAAATAGGCACATCATTAACTGTTTTTACCACAGCCTTACCTAATTCATCTAATTTATTGGTAGATAATGCTCCACGAATGATATACTCATTTCCATATTCGTATAAAATTCCTCCCGAAGCATTAAGGTTCATATCTTGAACAACAGCTATCACTTCATCCATAGAAACCCTATAGTGTTTCATTTTTTCAGGGTTAAGCAATATCTGATATTCTTTTATTTCACCACCTAACACAGTAACCTGAGCTACACCACCAGTCGAAAGTAGGCGAGGGCGCAATGTCCAATCTGCCATTGTGCGTAAATCTTGTAATGATGTTGTGTCCGATGTAAGTCCAATAATCATTACTTCACCTAAAATAGAAGATTGAGGCCCTAATGTAGGATTCCCTACATTCCCTGGCAAGGCATCTTTAACAATGGCTAATTTTTCTGAGACAATTTGTCGGGCAAGATAAACATCCATACCCCAATTAAATTCAACCCAAACAACAGAAAAGCCTGTTGTTGATGAAGACCTTACTCTCCGTACGTTGGTTGCTCCATTTAAAGCAGTTTCAACAGGAAATGTAACCAATCGTTCAACTTCTTCAGGAGCCATCCCTGAAGCTTCAGTCATTACTACAACAGTAGGTGCATTCAAATCGGGAAATACATCTACTTCCATATTTTTAGCAGTATATAACCCAGCTAACAACAGAAGTACTGCTGATACTAACACAACCATTCGGTTGTTTAGCGAAAACTTTATAATATTATTCAACATGATAATTCCGTTTTTGGGTTAATGACTATGTCCATGCCCTTCAGGCATTACTGATGAAGTTGCTGCAAGCTTAACCTGATATACACCATTGGTTACAACTTTATCACCTTCCTTTAAACCGGATAATATATGAACTCGTTCTCCATCGTTTTGCCCAAGTGTGACTTCTTGCTTTTTAAAGATTTCTTCTTCGACTTGTATATATGCAAAGTAAAGACCTTGTTCTTCAGTAAGTGAAGACACAGGAGCAGTAATCACATTGTTTTGAGGATTTGCTATTAAATAAATTTCGGTGAATGAGCCTGGAATCAAGTCGCCTATATTGTCAAATTCAAATGTAATTGGAACATAAAATGATTGTTGTCCTGATGTACGTCCATAAGAAAGTAATCGACCATTTAAATCAGACAGCTTATATAGTGTATTATCATAAGCTGTTTTGAAATTAGCATTGCTAATGTTTTTAAGCGACTTGTAGTTTTTCTCCGAAACTTCGGCTTTTAATTGCAGTTTTTGGTTTTGAGAAATAGTGGCTATAGACTGACCAACCGAAACATACTCACCCTGTGCAACAAGCCTGTTTTTTATATAACCTGAAATTGGAGATGCTATTTTAACTCCATTTACAGATGAGTTGGTTGATTGCGCTTGATATGTGGTTTTTGCTGTTTTGTACCGCATTTTTATCTGCTCATACTCCTTAACCGAAATTATCTGGTCGCCAATAAGTTCATCAGCACGTTTCATCTCTTTTTCTGCTGTTTCGAATGCAATTTTAGCCTTTTCAACAGGGTCTCCATTTAAAATCTGTTTTGCAGAAACTGTAATGATAACCTCACCGGATTTTACATAGTCGCCTTCTGCAATAGATGGATTAACAAATGAAACGATACCATTTGAAGTAGCTACAAGCGTAGCTTCATCACCTTGCGAAGCTTGTATTTTTCCGCTTGTTTTAATAACCTGATGAAAAGTTCCTAATGCGATAGATTCAGTAGCTAGTCCAGCCATTTGAGCCTGTTCTTTTGTGAATGAAATTTCATCCGTATGACTACTTTCTTCATCACTATGGTCATTCCCTTCAAGACTTTCATCACCATGGTCGTGGTCATCGTGGTCATGGTCATCATTGTCATGGTCGTGACCTTCATGGTCTCCATGGTCATGTCCTTCATGACTTTCTTCATCATGATTGTGACCTTCATGGTCATCATGGTTATGACCTTCATGGCTCTCTACGTCATGATTATGACCTTCGTGACTATTGCTTTGGTTGCATGCTACATAAACTAAACTTAGCAATGCGATAACTAATATATTAATTTTCATTATTTCTTGTTTTAAAATTTAAAATTGTAGAATTACCCTCTTTTCAGCGAGCATAATCTGCAATAATCTAATGATTGTGTCCCTCATGATTATCATCATCATGGTCGTGTCCCTCATGGTTCCCGTGGTCATGACCTTCATGACTAACTTCATCGTGATTGTGTTCTTGATGGTCACTATGGTCATTCACATTGAGGCTATCTACATCGTGATTGTGTCCATTATGGTCATGGTCATCATGGTTGTGACCTTCGTGGCTTTCAACTTCAGTTTTTTGACCTTTTTGATTATTTCCTTGGTTGCATGATACATAAGCTAGACTTAGTAATGCGATAACTAATATTTTCATTTTCATTTTTTCTGTTTGTTAAAATTTGTAATTGGATATTTATCTGCTGTTTAGCAAATATGTTATGGCAATATCTGCCAGATTACAGAACATACTTCTTCAAGCCTATTAATAAAAAAAGCTCAAAAAAATTCTGTAAATACAAAATTGATTTTTAACAAACAGGAGGTGCTCGAAGACCTTGGGAAGAAATTAAAAACCGAGTGGGTATTGGGATATTTTCCTCGGTAATGTAGGAATCATCAGCAAAGTTATTCTGCGATGAAAAATTATAAACGAAAAGTGCTATAAAAAGAATATCTGCCGATTCTAATTCAGCAGTATTATCACTAACTCTAAATTGATTATTTGGTAATAGCAATGTCTGAGCAATACTACATGATTCAGTTTCATGTTCTTCATGTTCTTCATGACATATTAGAAAGCTTTCATCGTGATTATGCTCATCTTCCTGACTACACTCAAGAGAAAAAACAATTTCACTTTTGGTGTGATAATGGTGAGGTATAACAGCATGAGCCAACAACACTAAGTTGGCTAACAATACAAATATGAATGCTGTTTTATTTCTCATTATATATTCCTCGTCTCTATTTAAACGTCAAATTTACAAAAAAGTTTGTGCAATAGTGTTGCAAAGTTATTTTATAATTCATCAAGAATCTTAACAATACCATTTAGCAACCCTTTATTTAAATGAGATTCAGTACGTTGAATCTTCTGCTTTAAATAGTTTTGAGGTACTTGCTTTTTTATTAGGACTTTCGCTAATTTACCCAACTCTCCAAACAATTCGCTTTCATCAGATTGATTCCTTGCCTTAACTGCATTGCGGTCTTGTTGTAAGTATAATACCCGTTCCTTATATTCTTGTTGCATTCTTTGAAACTCAATAGCGTTTCCCCCCTTGTCGGGATGTAGTTGTTTCGCTAATTTCCGGTAATGTAGTTTGGCTTGCTGTAAGTCAGTGATGCCATTGAAATACTTCATAGTTGTTCAAATTCTTCGATTGTTATACAAAAATGTTCCAGGATTAAAAGGAGTTGTTGTTTATTGTAATAATGACGTTTGGTATGTCCTAAATTTGCAATTTGTTCCTTTAGTTGTGGACTTAGCTTTATATCTCGTCTGAGTTGCTGCATTGCTGCATCTGCTGAAATACTGTTGGGATATAGTTTCTTCACCAAATCCTGTTTTAATATGGTTCGTTGAACTATCATAACGCAGGATTTAGGTTTAAAAATGTGCAATAACGTACCTGAAACATTAGAAAAAGTGGTCTTGTAGAGTATATTTTAAATGCTTGAGACTGCTTTTGAAAGCTTTTTTGAATATTGAGATATTCTGAGCGAACTTTCAGACATTGTTCAGACTGCTTTACTGAATATTCTAATTTTTGAAGGGTACTTTGAATGAATAATTGCCAGTATTGTAGTTGTAGAACCACAAAAAGCCCCGGAAAGAGGCTTGCTTCTTGAATGTATGAAAGTATTTTGGGCATAATCTAAACAATTATACCCTTGACGGCTTATGATGTAAATATAGCTTTTTTAGTATTAAGTTCTTTTCAGACCCTATGGTATTTTTCAAAAACTGTCCTCATTCCTCATATTTACATTAAGTACCACATAATCAACAATATAAAATGAGGACATTGAGGACGCATGAGGGACGAGGTTTGTTTTTCCCTCACACGTCCCTCACTTATCCCTCATATTTCCCTCAGCCGTCCTCACTTATTTTTATAGGTATATATAGTAATAGATTATATATCAATGTATTATTACTATATCTATCTATTAAGTGAGGAAATGAGGACGGTTTTTGCATTAGTACCATTATTAAGCTTTAAAAATGGGTTGTGTAGTTTAAATAAAGCGTTCAAGCTCTATGCCTTGTTCCTTTAGTGTATCGTAGTTCATTATGTAAGCACTTGTTCTATTATTCCCGAACTTTACATTTTTTCTGCGGTAATCAATAAATGAGCGGTGCTTCTTCAGGTATTCACCAATCACGGCTTGGTCTAACACCGTTATTCCTTCCTTTCGTGCTTGCTCCCGGTATAAACCATGAATTGAACCAACCCTTAAATAAAGATGCTTTACGCTGTTTTCAGCAACTACAATTTTATAATGTGTATTCTCGCTAAGTTTGTAAAGGTTAAGCAGCGATTGCAATACATGAAAATACTGTTCCACTTCATCGCTTTGATTTTGTACTGATATAGTAAGTTTTGCAGAGCGGGTTAAGGCATTCTTTGCTGATAGAAAATCAAATGGAAAACTTAATTCGGATTGCTCCATTAGTATTTTCATTGGTGTAAGTACTGATGAAATATTAAGAACAGTTCTTCGGTCAACATTGCCGTACTCTCGTACTAATTCATCCATGACCTCAGAGCTAATCTCTGGTTCAATTTTTGAATAATGTTCTTCAATTAATTGTCGGTAATCGAAAACTGAGCATGTAATATTTGTAAACTGTAGGCTTTCTTCGGCTGCTTTAAATAATTTCAGTTCAGAATAGTTGCCACGATTGCTATCATCAAACTCTCCCAATAAACTACGGCTACTCAAAGCAGGGTCTTGTGTGGGTAAGTCCTGACCGCTGATAATTCCAGACCCCCTGGGCTTTGCTATTCGAGTTTCATTACCTCCCGACTTTACACCAGTAAGTTTTCCATTTCTATCAGCAATACCTTTTAATGCTTCGATGGTATTTTTATGAATACTGTTCTTATACTCATTGCCCCAAAACGGATGGTTGGTTGTAGAATCCATACTACGCTGCATACCTGTACTTGTACTACCTGATGCGAGGTTGATACCATCTTCCATTGGTGGTTTGCCAAACATATACATGATGCTACGTGCTGCGGTACTTTTACCTGACTGTCGTTTCCCGAAAAGGAATAATAAAGGGAAGTACCCAAAATTGGCTTTGTAGATTAAGTCGCTGAATATAGTGGAGATGTAATAAGCTATCAGCAATTCAGCATTGCCAGGATAGACCTTTGTCATGGATGCAGCCCACTTAGCAAAGTTCCAGTTGCTACCTTTCTTTGGTTTTACATACTTTGAGTTTTCTTTAAATGGATTACCGCCATCGGAACTACCAATTTTTAAAGCTTTGCCATAGGGTAGATAGAAGAAATGAAGCAAATGTACCTGGCTCTGTTTTATACTTTCTTCCAATTTCTCCTTGCCATATCTACCAATAAACTCAGCGGTGGTATTCAGTACATGAAAAGTATCGTTTATTCGTATCTGACTTTCAGGAGGTATATTGTCAAACTCATCCATATTATTTATAAGCGTGGCATGAGTGGTAATGCCGTACTCATCAATGGGATGAAAAGTCTTTTCGTAATACAATCCATTAGCAAATACCCAAAAATTGTTTTTCCCATTAAAGCCAACACGTTCAAGCTCTCTGGCTTCGGGTATGCCTAATAGTTTCACATTCTTAATATTATCCAGTTGACTATCGTTCCCATACCAAAAGAAACCATGCCTACGGTGTACTTGCTTTTTAAATGATGCTGGAGTACAAAAGTCATCCGATGAAATAATAGCCAGGCGTTTTCTACCGTATTGGCTCACCAAGCGTAGCACATATTTTAGGTCAATTCTGCCTTGTGGGTCTTTGTGGAACACACAAAACAGGGCTTCAAAAGTGAAATTGGAGATTTGCTTTGGGTTCTTTCCTTCCATTGTATAATAAGCCCCATTCTCTTCATAAAACTGATTCTCGAGTAAGTTCTCCTGTTGTTCCTTTTTTAGCTTAATAATTTCGCTGATATTCTCCTTTTTCTTTGGCTTTTTCTCAATTGGTTGAGCGTATTCCTTTAGCGCATCTTGCCAAGCTTTCTTAGGCTTTATCAGTTCAGAAACAAAGTCGAGGTACACTTCCTGGTTAGTTCTATCATAACACGAAATAAGCGAAGCCATACGTTTAATGGCTTCGGATTTCTTTACTGGGTCATTGGCAAATTTTTCGCTATACGTTTCGGTTTTAAATACCACATAATCCGATTGGTTTTCATCATACTGAAGAAATGCTTCTTGGTTTACAAAAGTGGAATCTGGGTCTTGTTTTTCAGGGAGCAACACAACAGAAACATGAAACTCATTTTTGATTAGTATTTCAGCATTCCTATCGGTGGCACGTAACCCTGCTGCATCTCCATCAAAGATTAAAGTTGCCTTATTGGTGTAGCGTTTCAAGAGCTTTGCCTGTGCCTGTGTTAGTGCTGTTCCACAAGTAGCAACCGTATTTTCAATACCTATATCGTGCATACGCAGCACATCAGAATAACCCTCGACTATATATGCTCTGTCTTCTTTCTGAATAGCAAACCGTGCCACGTTCAAAGCATACAGTTCATCTCCTTTAGTGTAGATACAACTCTCAGGAGTGTTCATGTATTTAACCTTTGGATTTTCGTTCAGGTCACGCCCGGCAAAAGCGATGGTCTGACCTTTTGAGTTGGAAACAGGAAATATCAGTCGGTTACGGAAGAAGTCATATAAACCATTGTCAGCACTTTTCAAAACGCCAATTTCTTCCAATATCTCCGTTTTTAACCCACTATTGCGAGCATGGACCAGGAGAGCATTTCCACTTGGAGCATAACCGATATTAAAACTACCATTTTCAGGTATGGCTAGTTTACGCCCTTGGATATACGCTTGGGCTTCCTTGTGAGTAACTTGCTCCAAGTAGAATTTCTCAATGATGCTACAGGCTATTCTCAGGCTTTCATCGTGTTTGAACTTGGCTTCATCAAAGTTGGTACTCTTCTTCCATTCAAAACTGATATTAAGAATCTTTGCACCAATCTCAACAGCATCTTTAAATTCAACACCTTCATGTTCCTTTATGAACTCGATGGCATTGCCACCTTTATCGCAACCAAAGCATTTGAAAATACCCTTTGCCGGATTCACACTAAACGATGCTGTTTTTTCATTGTGAAACGGACAGCATGCTTTGTAATTACTTCCTGCTTTTTTTAGTTTGATGAAGTTTTCGACAACACTTAACGTATGCTCGTTAATTTGTTCTATAACCCTGTTTGCATCCATATGTGCTACCAATTTATTGTTGTGAATCTTTCTTTATTTTGTGGGTCAAGACTCATAAAGAATTCAAGTATATTTCCTCTGAAATCGTAAAACTTATCTAAGAGGTGGTAGCCCATTGTTGAACCCCAAATTTTATAAAAGAGTGCATTCAATTCTAATTGAGAACTCTCAATCATTTTTTGTACTTCCTTGCCATCGAACGGCATGTTAGAGTAACCATTCTTTTCGTAGAAGCTTTTGATACGGTTATCGAAGTAATGCAGCTTAGAAACTGTATTGGGGGATAAAGTTGTCATATTCATTATTTTTGAAATATGTTGTAAGTTAAAATAGTAGGGCTGCCCTTGTTCAGCCCCACTTAAACCAATATTAGCCGTCAAGGGTGGTTATTAAATCTTTAATATCATCAATTGTAAAGCATAGGTGTTTTTTCTCATTCATAGCAGCTGTAAGCTCAATTCTAGCAATAGTGCTTTCTCTCCATTTCGGTAACATAAACATGGTATCACTTGCGAGTATTGAGTTCATACGGATAGACATATCTTCAGTCCAACTCAACTTCTTTGTTGCATTTTCTTCAGGTGCAACGATGGTACATCCTAAAGCCACTATTTGCTCTTTTAATCCACGTAAGAAAGTTGAATCTGTTTCGTTGTGGATGCCTGAGAGGTAAATTGTCATAATCAATTGCTTTAATAATTTAAGGACGACCTAACAAATCATAGATGATTTGCACTTGTTTTGGAGTAAATGTTTTACCTCGGTATTCCCCTAATTCTCCTTTAATTGGTTGAATCCAATGTTTGAAAGTTTTTAAGCTAACCTGGTACGCCTCTGCTAATTGGATTTTACTTTGAGCAACTATTTTAGTATCGCTATCCATTATTTATATGAGAGATGATTCGTTGTTGCTTCTTCCTTGAGTCTATTCATTTCACTTGCATATATCTGCCATGAACCGCCTTTGAATTCTTGCCTTGCTTTAAGCATGTTTTTTTTACAATAATGAATGACTGTTGTGTAAGGCATACCAGTTAATTTGCTGAATTGACTTGGGGTGTAAAATTCAGGTTTGTCTTTTTCAGATATGCGATGCATCTCGCTAATAATTTTTTCGGAGAAACTGTTTAAATCAGCTACTGTTACTAAATTGTTTAAATCCTCTTTTTGCATAATTGTATGTTTTAAATTCTCATCAATTTGTAGGCGAACATACATTTGCTTTAAACACGAAAAAAGGGACAGGGGAGGATATCCCCCTTTGTCCTCCTTGGGTAATGGGCAGGTATTCAGTTAATAATAAGATTGTTTTTTTTGAAAAATAATTACAAATACTATGAGATGGTACTATCGGATAACTCATTGAATAACGATTCAACTCGATTTTTAACTGAATCGTTAACTTCGGTAAACTGTTTTCTTACCTGACTTGCTTTTGGAAAAACAGCTTTTTTAGTGGAGAAGTTTTCAGCTAATAATCGGGATAAATGCGAACGGTTAAAATCTGGGTCTTCTGACACCTTCTGCATAATCTTAAATGAAAGGTATGCCAGCTCAGGACTTGAAAGCTTCGTTTTAAACCTTTCTTGGCATTCCTGATTGAAAGATTTTATTTCAATTCCATCGTTTAATGCAGTAAGCTTTAAGACATCAACCGCATTTTCAATCTTGTCAATACGTACAGCAAATGCAATGTGTAGTTTTTGATATTCCTTTCTCGCTTTTGTGAGGTATTTTTTCTGGAGGTATCGAGGGAAGCAACATTTATATTTGACTCTTTGTTTGGAAATACAATCCTGACTTTGTGAAATTACTTTTTTAAACTGCTCATTTAGGTTTTCTCTGGTATAAAGAAACTCATCAAGAAGATTATTTAGAAATGCTTTTCTTGACTGTTTTGTATTTAAGCTAAATGGTAAGCTAAGTATTTCTTTTCTGAACTTAATAAGATATTCATCAAGTTTTTCCTTGTATTCCAGTTCCGAAGAAAATTCTTCTGTAATTGTTATATACTGCTTCCTAAACTTGGTGGAGTACACCACCTCAATCCTCCCTATCTTTTCTATGAAATCATATACGAACATTATACTTTAATTTAAATAGTTAATAAAAAATTAGTATTAACGTACAAAGGAAATAATGTATACTTCTTTGCGATTTTGGTACTTGTTCGTATATGATTTCGTGTCTTTCATTATCTTCTAAATGACTTTGTATGAAAACTTAGTGGAGCAAGATTGACATTGCAAACTCAGCTTTTTAAGTGTGATTATTCCTTTTTCAAAATTTATCACTTCATTGTCGCAATTTGGGCAGATAGCCAGATTGTGAGTAGTGCCTCCATCACTAGGACGATTTAACCTATTCCATTTTGACATTTCGTCTTTTCGCTTATCATCAATGATTTTAGCGTAAATCTGTGTGGTTCTTAAATCATTATGCCCCATGATGTCAGATACGGTTTCCAAGGACATTCCTAATGTCAATGCACTAACTGCAAAAGTGTGTCTTGTTGAATGAAAAGAGAGATATTTATTTATGCCAACCTCTTTCATTATAAAACGTAGCATCGGGTTAATATCTGAGCTATTTCTAACAAAACCTTGGTATATTGTGTCGCTTGGCTTTTTATCTTTTAAATCAAGAATAGATAATAGCCTTTCTGTGAGTGGAATTCTGAGCATTTTTTCTTTATCCTTCCGGCTTTTTTCCATCGGCATTATTATCATATTGCTTTCAATATGTTTGAACCTAAGCTTTTTTAGGTCAGAGAGGCGTAACCCACTATAACAACTTATCAATATGTGTTGAAGGGTTTCCTGATACTTCAATCCGGTTAAATATGTTTTGCCACGTTTATCCTTATGATAGATTTTTAAGAATTGTTCACTGTTGTAATAATCATGAAGCATATCTAATTCCTCAAGCGTAAGATGTTCTTTTTTGCCATCCTCTTTTAAAAATGAGAAATTGTGAAAAGGGTTTCTATCAATTATTGATTTTTTGTGAGCATAGGTTATGTATTTCCTTATCATTGAAATATTACTATATATAGTATTTGCCTTATTATCGAGTTTTTCTATCAGGTAGTTCCTGTATTTTTCGAGCCAACTCTCATCAATTTCGTAAATCGTAACATTTGGTTGGTATCTTTCCACCTTTAGAATATCAAGTTCTAATCCTTCATGGGTAGACTTTTTTATTCTATTTCGCTCTTCATTTAACCTGTTTTTTGCAAATTCAATAAAGCTACCATTAACCTCACAATTTGAGTAGATGCTCATAATATTTCCGAAAGTAACTGCTTGCTTTTTTCTCTCTAATTCGATAATGATTTGTTCAATCTCGCTCTCTTTATCTTTTAAATAGAGATTGTTTTTCTTTGCATCTGGTACTTCTCTAATTTCTTTAATCTTTTTAGTTTTGGAGTTGTAATACTCTGGTCTAAGAAATAGATTAAGAGGGATTTTTTTGGTCTTCCTGTTAAGGGTAACTCTAATGTAAAAACGTGACGTACCATCTTTTTTTGTGTACGAGCTGTCTAAAAAAATACTTACTGTAGCATTCGCCATAATTAATAAATTTGCGCTATAGCAGTCTCTAAAATATTATTCGGAAACAATATTTAGTTGCCAACCATTATTCGGAAACAATTCGGAAACAAATATTGTATTTGTTGTAAATATGAGTACGAATAAAGAACACTAAAGGAAAGTAAAGGCACGTAAAGGCAAGTAAAATAGGGGTTTTTAGAAATACATTGTAATTTTATCTACAATAGTATTTGTATCCTACTTGGTTGAGGGCCATGTGTCCGTTAGGGCGTGCGGGTTCGAGTCCCGCTCTGGGCACAGATCAATAATCTAAATTGATCTAAAAGCGCTTAAAACTAATGTTTTAAGCGCTTTTTTATTCTAAGTGAACTTCATAAAACTTGATTAAAATAAAGTAATAATGGGAGCTCTGAGGTACCATGCTATTCTATTTAACGATGTGGTACCTTGAGAGACTTAATGTTTTGTATTACAGCATTCGGTTTGACTCATTTTGATATTATTTGAACTTGGTTTTGAGATAACTTTGTTACTAATTTGCACTTCAAGGTACCTTCTCAAACCACAAAATTATTACTATGAGGTTTTATACTAATTATGTCATTAAAAAGACAAGTGTCCGAAAAAATGGAGCAGTCCCTATTTGTATTAGATTAACACTTAATCAATCTAGAGCCGAGGTTTCAACAGGTATAACTATTTCCCCTAGTTCTTGGGATGAAGTCAGACAACTAATTGCAGAAGACAACAGAGATGCAGAAGTATATAATAATCGCCTAAAAAAAATGATCTCCAAATTACAAGATATTTACAATCGTTTGGTTTCTGTTGGTGACGAGTTTGATATAGTTGATATCAAGAATGAATTCATTGGAGAAAAACGAACTAAAGGAATATTGGAAGTCTTTGACTACTATTTAAAAACAATTGAAAATAACATTGGTCATGGTTATGCATTTAGTACACTTCAGCACTATCGTGTTTCGAGAAAAAAACTTTATCAATTTATGATGTCTGTTTTTAATCGTCAAGATGTGAAGTTGTCTCAAATAGATTACAATTTCTTAAATCAACTTGATATGTATTTAAAGACAGAATTTAAGGTACATCAAAATACCGCCTGGAATTACCATAAACACCTTAGGCGAGTTTTGAATCTAGCAATATCAATGAATTATATTTCTAAAAATCCTTATTCTAATTTTAAAGTTAAACTTTTAGAACCTCATCGTGATTTCTTGACAATGGGTGAGTTGAAGCAAATAGAAATAAAAAATATAGAGCTGGAAAGATTGTCTATAGTTCGAGATGTCTTTGTTTTTGCATGTTATACTGGGTTGTCGTTTGCGGATGTTTCAAAACTCAAAAATGATCATATTCAAATTCGAGATGATGGTAATACATGGATTATAATTAATCGTACTAAAACAAAATCCAAATGTATTATTCCTTTATTTACAAAAGCTCTTCAAATAATTAAAAAATATAAAGAATATCCTCAGTCAATGTTGAATGGCAAAGTGTTACCTGTATCGTCTAACCAGAAACTTAACTGTTACCTTAAAGAATTAGCTGTGATTTGTGGAGTTAAAAAGAATTTAACAATGCATATGGCTCGCCACACATTCGCTACCACTATAACTCTTTCGAATGGTGTTCCGATTGAGACTGTGTCAAGGATATTAGGCCATAATTCCCTTAAGGTAACTCAAATATATGCTAGGGTATTGGAAAACAAAGTATCTGAGGATATGAATGTTTTGAAAGATAAATTGGGGTTATAGCATTTTAGTAACGCATCTATGGTTGATTGACATTAATAGTTGCCTTAAATACATTTCCGTATAATATGCTTTGCTTGCTGAGTGTATATAACTGGTGCAGATGAAATAGTAAATAAGTATTTAAAGCATCTTGGAAAACCAGATGACCTAAATGTGTCGTAGTTTATCTTAGAATAGTGCTTATGGTAACTGCTTCAGGTTATGTGCTCTGACAACCATTATAGACTATCATTTTATATCGGTTGATTTAGAAATATGTTTACTAAATATTTTATTACAATGTATGAATCATTTTTAAGGAAAAGGGGAAATTGATAGTAGTATCTAGTTATTTCCCTGAATAATGATTGTTTTTTGTCAGAGACTTTGATTTCAATAAAATATTTAGTCACACCTAACTTTTTTATAGTATAAGGAAGAAGTACTTATTTCACTTTAAGAATGTAAATATGGGTTCGTTTTTCTAAGGACAAGAGCTTTCTTTTTAATATTAATAGTTCTTTTTCTTTTGGGTGAACGGAAATGTACATATTCTTACGAATGTGCACATGATAGGTTCTCATGTTCATATATTTGTGTAAACATTAAGTGTTTATTTTAATCTATGATTGTATAAGTTATTTTAAGTAACTATCTTTTTAAATGGGGTTTATTAGTTGAATAAGTATTTCAAGTGAGTTTATTTTGAAGTAGGTGCATTAAAAAAACAATGATACTTTATAGGTAATAGTTGTGACTAAATCAATTATGAAATCGAAAAAAGATTATACGATTAAAGATATTGCCAATATGGCTCAAGTATCTAGAGCAACTGTTGATAGGGTAATTCATAATAGAGGCTTTGTGTCAAGAGAGACTAGTGAAAAAATTCAGTTAATCATTGATAAGGTAGGTTATCAGCCTAATTTTATGGCTAAGATTTTGCAAAAAAGAAAGTTGTTCAGAATTGGTGTTTTGATTCCTGATGGGGATTTTGATCAGTATTGGGAAAAAGCCATTAATGCTATTAAAAAGACAGCACATGAATTGTCATTCATTGGCCTAAGTTTAGATCTGCATTTATTTGATCCCTTTAAAGAAATCAGTTTTAGTATTCACTCAAAGCAAATATTGCAAGGTGAATATGGTGGTGTTATAGTAACACCAATCTTTAATAATGAAGCTTCCTTGTTTTTTATTGAATGTGCGAGTATAGGATTACCTTGTGTTTCTTTTAACAGCTTTACAAATGATACTAATATTCTTTGTCATGTGGACAGGATTCTCAGAAAAGTGGTCGGACCGCTGCCTATTTGCTTAAAAAATTATCGAGTAAGAATGATGAATATGTAATTGTGCATATTGATGAAGACAATTGGAGTGCTTGTTATACCAAGAAGAAAGAAGATGGTTTTATTGAGGCTCTTATTCAGAAAGGAGTTAGTGAAAAAAATATTCATATCCTTAAAATAAAAGATATTTCTTCTGTTGAAAAAGAAACGGTTAGAATGCTAGAGATCTATCCCAATATTAAAGGTGTTTTTGTTAGTACTTCTAAAGTGTTTTGCATTGCCAGAGTTATTGAGGCCCATGATCTAAATTTAGCCTTGATTGGTTACGATTTAAATCAAGAAAATATTGAGTATTTAAAATCAAGTTTAATTGATTTTATTATTTATCAAAACCCTCAATTAGAAGCTAGTACTGCAATCACCTTATTGTTGGATCATCTAGCTTTTCAGAAGAAAATACCTAGGGTTAAGAATTTCCCTATCGAAATTATTATTAAAGAAAACCATCAGGAATATTTAACATTGTAACTACTAAAATTTTATATGTCAAAATTAAATGCTGTTTAAAATAACAAATTACATATGCAAGAAACTAAACTGAAATATATTGCTAATCAATTTCATATTCAAGGTGTTGTATCAAAAATAAAGGCTCTTGGTGAAGGTTTTATTAACGATACATACATCATAGAAACTGAGAAAGCTAGAACACCCAACTATTTAATGCAACGAAAAAATAAAAATGTTTTTAATGATGTTCCCGCAATGATGAATAACATTGAGCGGGTATGTCAGCATTTAAAAGCTAAGGTGAAAGCACATGGTGGTGATCCAATGAGAGAAGCTATGACGATTATCAAAACTAAGTAGGAGGCACTTTATTAAAAAGACTCACAGGGTGATTATTGGGCTGTATGTTTGTTTATTGCTGACAGTGTTGTCTACGAAGCTGCAGATTCCCCTGAGTTGGCCTATGCAGGTGGTAAAGGTATTGGAAAATTCCAAAGTATGAATTCTGATTTTAAGGGGCAATTAACAGATATTCTTCCTGGTTTCCATAATATCCGCTTCCGATTTAAGCAATGGGATGAAGTTTTAAGTAAAGATCCTGTTGGTAGAAAAAAGGAGTTAAAAGCTGAGATTGATTGTATTGAAAGTAGAAGGGAAGAAATGCTTAAGTTTTGGTCGAAGGTTGAAGATGGCACAATTCCAACGAGAGTAACACATAACGATACCAAAATCAACAACATCCTTTTTGATGATAAGGGTGATGTTTTGTGCGTTATTGATTTAGATACCGTTTTGAGTAGCAAGGCTTTGAATGATTTTGGTGATGCTATTCGTTCGTATACCAATACAGGTCTCGAAGATGATGAAAATCTGAGCAATGTTGCCATGGTTATGGCTATTTTTAAAGCTTATACTGAAGGTTATCTATCCGAAACTAAGTCATTCTTAACGTCGGTTGAATTAGATTATCTTGCTTTCTCAGCTAAGTATATAACCTACGAACAAGTATTACGTTTTTTAATGGATTACATTGATGGCGACAACTACTATAAAGTTAATTCACCAGAGCACAATTTAGTACGTACACATGCTCAATATAAACTTTTGCAGAGTATTGAACAGCAGTATGATGAAATGGAAGAGGTTGTTAAAGAAGCAGTGAAATAGCAGACGCGATACAAGCATGAAACCAACATTATTGATATTAGCCGCAGGAATGGGAAGCCGATATGGCGGTTTGAAACAGATGGATCCAATTGGTCCTTCAGGAGAAACGATTATTGATTACTCAATTCATGATGCCATTGAGGCAGGATTTGGAAAGATAGTTTTCGTAATTAGGGAAAGTTTTGAGAAAGAATTTAAGGCACTTTTTAATGCTAAACTTCATGGTAAGATTGAAGTCGCATATGTGAATCAAGAATTGGAAAAGGTGCCTGACCAGTGTACTTATAATTCTGAAAGAGAAAAACCGTGGGGCACAGGACACGCTATTCTGATGGCTAAAGATTGTATAAAGGAGCCTTTTGGCGTTATTAATGCCGATGATTTTTATGGCAAGGAAGCTTTTGTAACCATAGCAAACTTTTTGCGTGAAGATTGTTCTGATGTGCTATTCGGAATGGTTGGCTATCAAGTTAAAAACACTATTTCGGAGAATGGTTCTGTTTCCAGAGGAGTTTGTTCTGTTGATAAACACTCACATTTGCTTGGTGTGATTGAGCGTACCCACATTGAGAAGTTGGATGATGGTATTGCTTATAAAGAGACGGAAGTATGGACTTACATTAATGATAATACAACGGTTTCGATGAATTTTTGGGGATTTTCACCTCGGATATTTCAGCAACTTGAAGTTCAATTCATCGACTTCTTAGATAAAAAAGGGCAGGAGTTGAAATCTGAATTTTTTATACCGACGGTCGTTAGTAATGTTATTGAGAATAAGGCGGCGAGAGTAAAGGTTTTAAATTCAGCTGCGCAGTGGTTTGGAGTGACTTATCAGGTAGATAAGGAATTGGCGATTAACTCTATTAGTGAGCTTGTGAAAGAAGGTGTTTATTCAGCTGAATTATGGATCAAATAATTTTATAGTTTTGATGTTTAGTAAAAAGGTTTTGGCTAAAGTGTCAAAACCTTTTTCATTTTGTTTATTTTAACCATTCAGGTATCAATGATGCATCATTTTCCCACCGTTCAGCTCGTTTGTTATATATATTGTGCGTTTTACTTTCTTGTGCCGAATGGTGGATGTCTATCGGAAGTTGCTTCTTCATTTTTTCAATAATGCTCTTGTATTCTGGATTGCTGGCTAAATTATAACGTTCCTTTTTATCAGCTATACCATCATATAATTCTTCATCACCATTAGCATATCGAATGTAATGCCAACGTTCGCCTCTGACCGAATGGCTTCCATATGAATACGATGTAAAGGCCGGATTTGTGCGTTTGGCGTTTACATCCTTTAATTGAGGTATTAAACTTATGCCATCAACATGTTTTGCATTTTTGAGTTTGCAAAGTTGGCTTAAGCTCGGATAAATATCTATTAAACTGGTTGGTTGTTTGCATATGTCACCAGCTTTGGTTAATCCTGGAACCACCCAAATCATAGGGCTATTAGTTGACTCCTCCCAGAGTGTATTTTTTCGCCAGCTTCGCTTTTCACCCAAATGTTGTCCGTGATCAGACCAAAGAACAATGATAGTATTGTTAGCATACTTGCTCTTTTCCAATGCATCTAATACACGACCTACCTGAGCATCTAAAAAAGTGACGCATGCTAAATAGCCTTGAACCAGTTGTTTTCTGTAACTAGGACCTAATTCACGAACCACCATTTCATTACTTGGCTCAAAGGCACCGTAGGCCATTGCTTTTCCGTACAGTGGTATGTCATCCATTTCATCTTCGGGTTCTTCTGAAAAAGTTATCTCATCAAGCGGATACATGTCAAAAAACTCCTTGGGAGCCGTATATGGAACATGAGGACGAACAAAACCAACTCCTAATAAAAAAGGTTTGTCATAGTCTCTGTTTAAGCGTTCTATGGTCCAGTCAGTTGATAGTTCATCTGGCATTTTTCCGGTCGGTAAATCCTTTCTGTCGATTGGCCCGGCACATAAGGAGTGTCCTTTATAACTAGGGTTATGATTTTTAATGGGAGAGCCTCCTTTTGGGAATGGATAAAAGTACACGCCATTATAACCACCTCCATCTTTCATGAGCTCATCGGTCATATCAAAACTACGAGGCGCTCGTTCATCCCACATAAGTTGCTCTGGATTATCAAGTTCTATATCGTAGCATGCATGGCCTTCAATTTTTCCACATGCCATGGTGTGATAGCCATTTTTTCGAAACAGAGCAGGAAGTGCTAAAGCTTCGTTCCAGAGGTTTTGGTTTTGCACACCGCTTGTATTTGAATAACAGCCGGTAGAAACAGCACTTAATCCGGTCATTACACCTAAGCGAGATGGTGTGCAAACTGGTACACTAGTGTGATTATTCGCAAAATAAACTCCACGCTTGGCCAAGTCATCAAGGTTTGGTGTTTTAACATTCGGATGGCCCTCTTCACCCAGTAAACTTAACCAGTCATTTAAATCATCTACCGAAATAAACAAAACATTTGGTTGATTGGAATTTGTTTTCTGTTCTTTCTGTTTATTTTTGCATCCTCTAGTTATTGCTAAAATTAGGAATGCAATAAAAAGATAGGCTGTGTATTTAAACATGAATTTATTTTTTACGTTTGTTTATCACTTCTTTAAATTTCTTTTGAAGAGATTTAGATAATTTGCCTGTTTGAGCATAGGTTCCTGGGATTTCCAGCAACCAACATGGGCCAACATCTTCAAAACTCAGTGGCTCTCCCTTTATACCTTGCGAAACAATATGTGGTATGTCAAGATTAATACCTTCAATATTATACAAAATAGATGTATAATCTGATTTATTGTGATTAAAGTGCTTAGTGAATTCAGCTTGCCAATTATCTGACAATTTGGATTTGTCAAACTTTATCCCTGTTTTTATTTTAAAGTTAGTGGAACTATTTAAGGCTGTATTATCGTTCCAGTCAATATTTCTTCCGCCCTTGTTTTGTCTGTAAAAAAGTGGAAAGGTGTACTTTTTGTCAGAAGTAAATAGATTATTAGCAAGGAGGATATCTCTAGGTTGTTCAAATTTAGTTCCTTTATCGCTACAGTATTTAATGCGTCGTTCGTACAAGGCACTAAAATTAATGGCATAACCATTGTTACGGTCGAAATAATTATTGATAATTCTAAGATCAAACGCCAAAGCATGTTCGTCGCCAACAGCGCCGCAATTTAAAAACAAAGCTGCATTGCCTCGTGATTTTAGAGTTGTTGGTAAGTTAAAGTAATTATTGGCAATAATATGACCACTACCCCAAACAAATATGCCGCCATATTCTCGCATTGAGTCGGTTCCGATGAAGAAATTATTTATGGCAACCTGTTTGTCGCCATGCCTGAAATTTAGAGTACCCGCGCAATTT
Organism: Carboxylicivirga fragile; assembly: GCF_050589805.1. NCBI lineage: Bacteria > Pseudomonadati > Bacteroidota > Bacteroidia > Marinilabiliales > Marinilabiliaceae > Carboxylicivirga > Carboxylicivirga fragile. The sequence continues at coordinate 101,717 of NZ_JBNGOY010000004.1, forward strand.
TTATAGGTGTTGTTGTAATATACATTTTCCATCGATTTACTAGTAATTATTTCAGGTTCGGAATCTTGCCTTTCAAAAAGGTTATTATCAATCAAGCATCTTCCATAATCGCTACGCCAATAACCTACTCGTATACCACCTCCAGCGTTGCCCGGTTTCTTAGGATTTGAAAAATAGCAATGATCAATGCGATGATACATCGGAATGCCTTGTGTTCCTTTCTTAATGTCTTTTTTGGCTACATTATTTAGGTTAATTACCTGATCGAAAGTTATTTTTTCGGTAAACGAGCAATGATCAATACGACAATATTGAGGTACCTGTCCATCTTCGGTTAGTGAAGTGGTGATATAAGCCGAGTTAGCTTGATCAAAGGCATGAAAAGAGCATTGTGTTATACGATTATGACTGCCATATATTGCTACTAATCCTGGGCCGTGTGTGCTCCATTCGTCAGGGTTCCTATTACCATCTTTAAAAAAAATGCCATCTAGCACGTTGTACGTTCCGTGCATTTCAATTTTAATGTCGCCGCTAAAAACAACTTTACCTCTGTTTTTGGCGCGTATAATGATTGGAGCATTTTCCTTTCCTGATTTCTTTAATATTAATTGAATATTATTGTAAACTCCATCAGCTATCAACAACGTGTCACCTGGTAACAAGTTTGTAATTGCCTGTTCAACCTTTTTAACTGACGAAACAGTTTTATTTGTAGCTGTTATTTGAACACCTATCTTTAAAAATAGAATTGTTAATCCAAATGCAAAGTAATAAGAGAAGGTTGTTTTCATTGAGTTTATTGTTATTTTATTCAAAAATAATTTAACCAGAATCATGTTTGGTTAATTTCTTGGCACGTTTGGGAAACGTTCCAAGGAATTCAAAATAGTTGCAGAACGGAGGCTGTTCTGCCTTCCATTTAATGATCCTACATGGGATTTATGAATTATTAAAATATGGGATAGTGTAAAACAAAAAAGCATCTGATTGAATGATTATTATTTTGTCAGATACTTTTTACTTTCCAGACTTAGTTTACTTATACCAACCTTATTTTTCCAAAGAATGCAGGTAAATGGAAATTAGGTGTCGGATTATCAATGGCATTCCATGATAAGAAATGGGGCTCTTTTTGCTTGTCGCCACATTTATAAAAGTTGACATCAAAAGTTCGTCCGGCCTCAAGTGTAACATCGTCGTTACTAAAAACTTGTTTTGGAATAACGATGTCTAAAGTCCACTCCATTGGCGTATTAAGAATATCTATTGGCTTTGTTTCTAATGATGGCTTTGTTTTAATATTAGCAACTATATTTTGATCTAAATTGGATCTATCTATATTACTGGTGCCGTAGCCACATAGTTGCGTGCCAATGCAATTGAATTCAAGGTTATAATACCCCTTGTCATTAAATGCTATAAAAAATTCAACACAGCTGTCTTCCCAAACAGGACCGTTTATTTCTGTAGTTATTGCTTTTGCATTGCTTTCTATAACCTTGTATTTTAGATATAAATTGTTTTCATCGTAGGCTAGTCCAAATTTCACCATCATCTCAACTGGGTACTTCCAGTTGTCATTATTTATAGGGTTTGATGCTTTTGGAAAAACAAGCTCACCTCTTTTTGTGTGTAGTATCTGGTGTATTTCAATCTTATTCATATTTGTTTGATGTATTAGAGTTTAGTTTATCACACTTTTTTATGGCTCATGACTAGTTGTCATAGTTTATCCAATCGCCTAGTATTTTGTTGTGATACCAAGGGTCATCACTTCTTTTCAATTCTGTTGCTAGCTCAACTAACAAAACCTGAATAATTGGGTCTTTAAAGTTAACCTGGAGGTTATTCATCTGATATGGATCTTCTTTGTCATTGAAGAACTTTGTCTCTTTTAATTGATTATTCCTATCGATTGCAAGTTCCAAGGTATATTCATGCGTTTTTATGCCTCGTGCAACGGGGAAATAGTCGGTAACCAGTCCTTCTTCATTCTTTTTACCATTAATGTTTCTGATATAAAGGGCACTTTCAGGACGATCTGCATTGGCTATGTTTTTCATGGCTTTACTGTAATCATTGCCCTGTACTTCGTTCGGAATTTTATCCGAAAAACCCATAAGCCCAAGTAGCGTTGGCATTATATCTGGTGTGCCTAGTAATAAGTCGTCGATGCGTGCCTTTGCCATCTGTGGCCACCTTATTAAGAATGGAACATCAAAAGACTCGCTGTAAATATTGTTTTTTGGATCTTTAATGTTTTGACTGCACATGGTCTCACCATGGTCTGAGGTGAATACAATAATTGTATTTTCGTATTCGCCCATTACCTTAAGCTGCTCAACGATGCGTCCAAACTCGCGATCTACGCCCGTAACGTTAGCAAAATAGAATGGAGCCGATTTAGCTTTATCCATTTCCGGGTTGGCATTATCGCGATGAAGTAGATCCTTAAGTGGTATTTCTTTATAATGATTGTAGTCTTCTTCCAAACAATCGTCGAGAGAGTTGTATGGATTGTGAGGAGGATTCATCGAAACAAAGATGGCGAACGGTTTTTCTGTGTCGCGTTGTCCGTTTTCGTTTTTTAAGTAGGATATAACCTGATCAGCTTCATGTTGCGGCGACCATTCTTTAGGTTCATGCCTTTTGCCATCATTATCGTAGTAATGAGGGTTTTTGTGGACATCCCAGGTGCCATACGAGTACCAATAATCAAAGCCATGACGTTTATCCTTTGGTGTATATGCATCCCAGGCTGGGGTGCGCGGATCAACGTAGTTGCCGGGATTAGCTGGGTCGTTTGGTAAAGGATAATCTAAATGCCACTTGCCAAAATAGGCTAAGTTGTAATCCTCATTTTCAAGTACATCACTAATACAAACCGCATCATCCCTAAGTGAACTTATCGGACGATCGGCATTGCAGTTTAATGGAACGCCAGACGCCCCAGGGTATAGTCCTGTGAATAAGCTTCCGCGGTGTGGGCTACAAAGAGGACAGTTACTAACTGCATTTGTAAGGACAAGAGCCTCCTGTGCAAATTGATCAAGCTGTGGTGTAAGAACAGGATCAGCCTTAGTACGTATGGCACCTTTGAATTCACCCTGAGTCCAAAAATTTAGTGCTTGTTTTCTAAATTGATCAGGGAATACATATACCAGATTAGGTTGCTTCTCTACTTGCTTTTCCGGTGTTGAGCATGCAACGAGAATGGTAACTAATCCAATTAGTACTGCTGATAATGTGTAAGTGAATTTTCTCATCAGTTTATTGTTGGGATGAATTAAATTGCCTTGTCTTCAATTTTCTTTAGGCGCATCAGTGCCTCAATGTAATAATAATCGGCATAGTTTAACGGGACATCAATTTCGTTGTTATGCGGAATGCTTCCGACACTGTGCTTAAGTATAAAATTATGATTTTCGCCCTCTTTGGCCAGGTAACTTTCTGAGGACAAATTTTTAAGAATAAATTTAGCCTCAGTTAAATAATTTTTATCCGAGTATGTGTCTAATTCGATAAGTGCTGAAGCTGTTATGGCTGCTGCCGAGGCATCGCGTGGTTCGTATGGTATTTTTGGTGCATCGTAATCCCAATAAGGAATGTGATCGCTTGGCATATCAGGATGGTTAATAATATATTCCGCTATTTTCTCGGCTTGTTGTAAGTAGGCTGGGTCTTTAGTGTACCTGTAGCATAGCGTATAGCCATATACTCCCCATGCCTGACCGCGTGCCCATTCCGACTCGTGAGCATAACCTTGTGCTGTATGTCTGTTGCGTACTTTACCTGTAATACTATCATAATCGATCACGTGATACGAACTCAAATCTTCTCTGAAGTGATTTTTTAAAGTCGTATTGGCATGCGCAATAGCTACTTTTCTATATTTATCGTCTTCTGTTATTTGTGATAATTCAAATAGTAGTTCCAGGTTCATCATGTTATCGATAATGACAGGGAATTCCCATCCTCTTTTTGATTGCCAGCCTTTATCCACATCCCAAGAGCGGATGCATCCAACATTTGGATTAAAACGTGTAATTAAAGTATTACCGGCTTCAATTAAGGTTTGTTTAAATTGCTCGTTACCGGTTAAACGATAACCGTTTCCATACGAGCAGTTGAAAACAAAACCTAAATCGTGATAAAAAGGCATTAAACGATGACTTTCAAATTGCTTTTGAAAATGAGAAGCAGCTTTTTTCCATTTTTCATCTTTTGAATATTCAAATAAGTACCAGCAAGTACCTGGAAAAAATCCCTCTGTCCAATCAAAGCCATCTCTTGTATAATGCATATGACCATCCGCAGTGATTGTGCGCGGTATTTTCTGAGCAGCTTCAGCTGTTTTTAATAATAAACTAGTTTGCTTACTGGCGAACTTTAAATTCTCAGTGATTCCTGGTTTTGTTGTTTGATCTAAACTACAACTACAGATCGAAACAATACTTAAAATAAAACCTAGATTTTTTAAAAATGAAATTCTCATTGTATCTTATATTTATCTATTATCCGTTTTCGTTCCACTGGCATTTTACCGTTTGGGATAAGACAAAAATAATGAACCTAAGGTCTTAAAAAACACTTGGTTAAGGATTGTCTTTGAGCTAATATTGTTCATGCTGTTTATTAACGTTTGATTATCAAGATAGAAGAAGTCCGATTTAAGGGTGATGGTGTACGATAATGTCATTATTGCGAATTATTTTGGATTATTATTTTTTGAGTAGCTGTTCCTTTGTATTATGCTTATTTTTGAATTATTAAAGCTATGTATTTATAGTGATAAAGCAATTATTTTAAGGGAGATTAGGAATGAAAAAGTACGCAATATTTATACTTGTTTTATTTATTAGTGCTAAGCTTTCAGCACAAAATATAGCTTTTGAGTATTTAGGTTTGAGGGACGGCATATCACAAGTTTCTGTGACCTCATTAATGCAGGATGAAAAGGGGCGGATTTGGATTGGAACACGGGATGGATTAAATGTGTATGATGGAGATAAGGTTAAAACATTTCGCCCGGTTAGAGGAGATAGTACATCTCTTTTGGGTCATAATATAAGGGTATTAAAAAGGGAGGGGGAGTATGTATGGGCAGCTACCTATAATGGGGTTTCACGATTAAATACTAAAACTTTGGTGTTTGAGCAGTTCTCATTTGATGGTGTTTTGGCATTGTTGCCGTACAATGGTAAACTTTTACTGGGGACGAGCAGGGGCTTATTTGAATTAAATCCCAATAATAAAGCATTTACATTAAGAGGTGATTTATTTGACAAGAATTGTCCTGTTCGAAATCTAACCATCGATCATGCTGGAATATTATGGATTTGTAGCGATGATGGATTGTATAAATATAATGCCAATAGTAAGGTTACAACCCAAGTGTTGGATGTAAAAACCAATGTTGTGTATACCGATTCTCAAAAACGTATCTGGGTTGGAACTGATGGCGATGGAGTTGTTGTTTTGAACCGCCAAAACAATGTCATCAAACATTTTCAGCACAGTGACGATAGTAGTTACTTGGTGAATGATATAATTCGTGATATAAATGAAGATTCGCAAGGTAACATTTGGGTTGGAACATTTCTAGGTTTAAGTATTATTGATGGGCGAAGCTTTGAAATTCAAAATTATCAGCAGTCAGATAATGACCACAATGGATTGTCGCATAATAGTATATATAGTCTGATGTGCGATCAGCAAGGTACTATGTGGATAGGTACCTATTTTGGAGCAATAAGTTACTATAATCCTGATTTTCATGTTTACCGACAATATTTCGTTCGTCCTAATAATCCACAAGGTGTGAACTATCGCGTTATTGGAAAAATGCTTGAGGACAAGAAAAATAATTTATGGGTTGCAACTGAAGGCGGAGGTTTGGATTATTTCGATCGTAAGACAAAGAGCTTTAAGCATTATATGCACTCGGAAGGTCAGCCTGGACTTTCGCATAATAGTGTAAAGTCCTTATTAATGACTAAGGAGGGAAAGTTGCTTGTAGGTACGTATTTAGGAGGGTTAAATTTGTTGGATATTGAGAGCGGAAAATTTCGTGTCTATACTCACGACTCAAAAGATAGTACCTCTTTGGCTTCTAATGTTATTAATTCTATTATTCCTTTTCAGGGTAATTACCTTCTGGGTACGCATAGTGGAATCGTAAAATTTGATATTGCTACCGAATGTTTTGAACCCTTTATCCAAGATAAAGAAGATCAGGCTTTAATTGGTAAAGTGATCTTTTGTTTGTTTGAGGATAGTTTTGGAAAGTTATGGATTGGAACGGAACGAAACGGCTTATGTGTTTACGATGCTGAAACAAATCAATTGAAGAGGTATACAAATGGAATGGGTGAAAATTCTATAAGTAGTAACACCATTAACAGTATTTTTGAAGATCACCAATTCAGGCTTTGGGTTGGAACACTTGGTGGTGGCTTAAACCAATACCTACGAAAGCAGGATAAATTTTTGAATTATTCAAGATTATCTCATCAATTACCAAGTGATTTCGTCTATGGAATTCAAGAATCGAGGTATGGTAATTTATGGGTTTCAACCAGTAAAGGTCTTGTTCGCTTTGATATTGAAAATGGACGTTTTTATAATTACGATCAGACTAATGGTTTTCCGCTAGAAGAATTAAATGATGGTTCTTTGTTTCTAACTAGCGATGGAGAGGTTTTTGTTGGTGGCATTAATGGTCTGGTCTCTTTTCAGGAAGAGGATTTATTAAAAAAGTCGAGTGATTTTAGTTTGTTGTTTACTTCTTTATATGTCAATAACAAGGAGGTTTACCCTGGTGATGAAACGGGGCTGTTAAAATATGATTTGGCGTATAGTAATGAAATAGTTTTAGCTCCCGAACAAGATGTTTTTACTATCAATTATTCAGCATGCAATTACATTTTAACCAATCAAAGTAGATACGAATATCAACTCGAAAATTTTAATGATGATTGGGTGAAAGCCGGAAATCAAACATCGGTGACGTACACAAACCTTGATCCGGGAACCTACCATTTAAAGGTACGTGTATTAAATAGCATTGATGATAATGTTGTGGATAGTAGGCGTATAAAAATAGTTGTTAATCCGCCATTCTATAAAACGTGGTATGCCTATTTGTCTTATTTGGTACTTCTGGTCGCTTTGATATTATGGCTTAATCAAATCTATTTAAGTCGTGTGCGATTAGAGGATAGTCTAAAGGTTGAAAAGCGTGAGAAAGAGCAGATAAAAGAAATGAATAAATCAAAACTTCGTTTTTTTACCAATATATCCCATGAGTTTCGAACTCCTCTGACTTTAATAACTGGCACCTTAGAAGCCATATTGGAGGATACGAAAACATCGGCTCGTAACTATAAAAAGTTACTGACCATTAATAATAATGCAGTTCGATTAAATAACCTTATTACTGAATTGCTCGATTTTAGAAAGATGGAGCAAGGTTTTCTGAAACTGAAAGTGTGTGAGTATAAAGTGGCTGCTTTTCTTGATGAAATATTTCAATCTTTTGTGGAATATGCCCATCATCATCATATTGATTATGATTTTAAAACGCCTGCACAATCAATGTCCTTGTGGTTCGATGGTCAACAAATGGAAAAAGTGTTTTATAATCTGATTTCAAATGCTTTTAAGGTAGTTAAAGAAACAGATGGGAAGGTGATTGTTGAAGTAATTGAACAGCCCGCTTTTGTTGATATAGTTATTTCTGATAATGGACCAGGGATGGCAAAGGAGGGCGTGAAGAGAATATTCGATCGTTTCTATCAAATTGATAAAGTTTCGGGTAAAACAAGTGGGCAAGGCAGTGGGATTGGCTTGGCGCTTTGCAAAGGAATTATTAAGGAGCATCAAGGGCAAGTGTTAGTAGATAGTATTGAAGGAGAAGGTACTTCGTTTACAGTCCGATTAAAAAAAGGAAATAAGCATTATAAAGATGAACAACTCACCAACGAGAAGCCTGAATTATTTAATGATGAGAGTTCTCTTATAGAAGTTGAATTAACGGACGAATTCGAATTAATTGAATTGGCTGATAATGTACCAAGCCTTTTGTTGGTTGAAGATAATGGTGAGGCTAGAGCTATGCTAAAAGATATTTTTTCGAAACATTATAAAATACTGGAAGCAGAGGATGGCAGTGTAGGCTTAAATGTTGCCTTAGCTGAGCAGCCCGATCTTATTATCTCGGATGTAATGATGCCAAATATGTCAGGTACGCAAATGTGTGCTAAACTAAAGCGTAATGCACAAACCAGTCATATACCTATAATTTTATTAACTGCCCGCACGGCAATGGAATATAAGATTGAGGGTGTTGAAACAGGTGCTGATGATTATATTACGAAACCATTTAACATTAAGCTGCTGCGTGCACGAGTGAAGAACCTATTAAAGAATCGTGCTATTATTAAGCAAAAGTTTAAGCAGGATCCTAAAGCGGAAGTAAAGGATTTGGCACATAATAGTATTGATCAGAAGCTACTAGAAAAAGCGCAAGCAATTATTGAGGAACACATAGACGATACTGAGTTCGATGTCAATGACTTTGCAAAAGCCATGAGCCTTGGTCGAACACGTTTGTATTCAAAAATTAAGGGTGTTACTGGTCAAACACCCAATGACTTTATTCTGTCCATACGATTAAAGAAATCGGCTGAAATGCTTCTAAGCGAGCCTGAGATGAATGTTTCGGAAATTGCATATGCTGTTGGTTTTAGTACACCTCGTTATTTTAGTCGTTGTTTTCGTGAGCACTTTGGAGTAACACCTTCAAAATATACGCAGGGTGAAAAGGCATGTGATAGGATTAATGATGGAAAAAAAGGTGCAGAAGCTGCCAGTGAAGAAGAAAATGAAGGTAGCTAGCTATAAAAGTACTGAATAATTATGAACGTAATTTGAACGATTAACTACCTTCATAACTTGTGGTAATTCCTATTTTGCAGTCATAAATCATTACAAGTTATTTATGAAAAACAATCTTAAATATATGTTGGTATTGGGGATATTAACCATGTCAACTAATGTGTTAGCTCAAAAAAGTCAGCTATGGGAAGATTATAAAGCTGCTCAATCAAAAGGAGAAGTTGCTGAACTACCTGATTTTTCTTATGCAGGTTATCACCATGGTGAAAAAACTATTCCAGATGTAAAACACAAAATATTTGATGTAACTGATTTTGGAGCTATCCCTGATGATGATAAGTCGGATAAAGAGGCCATTTGTAAGGCCATTAAAGCGGCAACAAAGAACGCGTCCAGTATTATCTATTTCCCCAAAGGGCGTTTTCTAGTGAATGAAGATGATGATGATCGTTTGCCGATTATTGTAAAAGGTAAGAATGTAGTGTTTAGAGGAAGTGGAGCAGGAGTGAATGGTACTGAACTTTACATGAAAAACTACCTACCTGCGAAAGATCCGAAGAAATTGTGGACAACACCTTATTTGTTTCAATTTGTTGGTGGAGGTAAGGAAGAGGTCATAGCTAAGGTAACTGGTAGTTCTGATCGTGGATCTTTTTCGGTACGCGTTAATGATGCTTCAAATATTAAGGCTGGTGATTGGGTTGTTTTGCGTGTAAAGAATAATGCACCTGATTTAGTTGAGAAGGAGATGTGTGGCTGTCACTTAGATGAAGCGTGGACATCAATAATAAACAAAGGTGTATATGTAAATGAATATCATTTGGTGGAGAATGTTAAGGGTAAGAACTTAACATTTAAAGAACCCTTGATGCGTGAAGTAGATAAGAACCACGAATGGCAAATTTTAAGCTATGCACATTTCAAAGAAGTGGGAGTGGAAGATATTGCATTTGTTGGTAATTGGCACGATGAATTTGTGCATCATAAAAATGATATACACGATGGCGGATACTCAATGTTAAAGTTTCAGCGCTTAGCTAATAGTTGGGTGCGTAATTGCCGCTTTACCGATGTTAATCGTGCAGCCAGCCTTGTACTTTGTTCTAACGTGTCAGTTTTAAATTGTGATGTAACCGGAACACCAGGGCATAGCTCAATCAGTTCTAATGCTTCCACAAGAGTTTTAATTGGATTGGTTAACGATAGTTCCTCGCAATGGCATGCACCAGGAGTAACGAGTGCTACTATTGGAACTGTATTATGGCGAGTGAAGTATAATGAAGATACGAGCTTTGAAGCTCATGCATCTCAACCTCGTACTACATTGTTCGACTGTATTGAAGGGGGATTTTTTATTGGTCGTGGAGGAGGAGCTCGATTTAATTTGCCTAACCATTTGGAGCATCTCGTTCTGTGGAATTATAAAGAGTTGGGTGAGCCTGAAACGGACTTCGAATTTTGGTCATCAAAAACATGGTATTGGAAGATTATACCTCCCATTATTGTTGGTTTTCACGGAGCTGGTAGCACCTTTCAAGAAGATCAACTTAAAGTGATTGAATCGTTGGGTACACCTGTGGAGCCAGAATCGTTGTATGAAGCACAATTAAAGTTACGACTGGGTGAGTTACCAAATTGGATTAAGCAGGTTACAGAGAACTAATTTTTTAATTTTAAAATATAGAGTGATGAAAATAGTATTGATGTTACTAGGAGTTATGTTTTTGGGTTTTTCAAATCAGGTTGAGGCTCAAAAGGTAAAGAAAGTTACAGTATGGCAAGATGCCTTTGTACAAGGTGGTGAAACGGCGAGTGAGGCTTTGGGGTCGACAACACCACAGCGTTTACGTGTAATGAAATCAAATGGAGATGATAAATATTCAAGAACCACCTATCTTCAATTTAACCTAAAAAAGGTAGAGGATTTTTCAGATGTAGAACTTAATATTTGTGTGAGGGTTTATCCAAATAAAAAAGATGCATCAGCAAATTATACTTATAGTGTATATAGCTGTGATGATAATAAATGGAGTGAATCAAGCATTACATTTGATAATAAACCAGAAAAAGGTGAATTGTTAGCAACTCAAACATTGGAGCCCAAGGACGATAATGTTTGGGTGAAAATTTCGTTACCTGCTGATAAAGTAAAAGAGATGATGAAGCAAAATAAGAAGCGTAAGGTCACATTCGTCTTAAGTAATGATGATTTTAACAAAACAAATATGGAGTTAATTTCAAAGGAAAGAACCTGGAGTAATGGTTCTTCTGCGAAACGAGAGGCCTATTTATCTTTTAAATAAAATTACGTGTTTAATTGTATGAGGGCTGTCTTTTCGGAGATGGCCTTTTTTTTGGTTGTTGATGATTCTAATCTTTGTATCTAAAAATTGTTTAAACATTGTATAATACTTGTGTTTTATTGCTTAAATGTTCTTTTATGCGTTTTAGTTCGTCTGTTTTCCCTCTATACACAAATCGAGATGTTCTGATTTCTGGTAATTTATTACATTCATACTTTAGATTTATTAATTCTTGTTGTCAAAATAAACGCCCGACTACTATAATGTAATCGGGAATTTATTAATGTAATCTATGTTATTATTATTCCTTAATAGCCCATCCGCCTTTTAAGCCAAAAATAAACCATGCTAAGTAGACTGCTCCAACTGCAAAAACAGTATCGCCAATGGCACGAAGCCAACGTAATGTTTCCATTGCAGGGGGTCCTAAAAATTCTGCTGAACGAGCATACCATAAACCATGTTTCACACTAGCTACAGTTTGTGCTAATCCTACAGGTAAAAGACTTAATAAGGCCATTAACAATAGACCAATATTTAATGACCAAAATGCTATTCTAATGGGCTTCTCTTTCCATTCTGATTTTAAGTCCATATCTCTTAATACAAATAACATAAGACCCATTCCCAACATTCCATAAACTCCAAACATTGCAGTATGACCGTGTAATGGGGTAGTATTTAAGCCTTGCATGTAATAAAGTGCAATTGGTGGGTTAATCACGAATCCGAAGATACCCGCACCTAATAAATTCCAAATGAAATAACCATTACCAAAATAAATCCAATCCAAAGCTTTTTTGTATTCATCTTTATTTGATTTTAAAATTTATAAAAACAAATATATAACAATTTTTATAAAAGGATATCAATGTCCTTTTATAAAATATTTCTATCTTTGTAGAAACAAAAAAACATAGATATGGACATAAACATAAATACAAGCGTTGGAGAGATAGTTAAAGCCAATTTTAAAACTGCTCAGATATTTGACAAGAATAGCATAGATTTTTGCTGTGGAGGAGGAATAAGTTTAGATGAAGCCTGTAAAAAATCAAAGGTAGATATTGACGTGCTAGTTCCTGAATTGCAAGCTATTGTCGCATTGAGTGACCCTGATTCAAAATACATTGATAGTTTAGAATTAGACGAGCTATGCGATTATATTGAAAAGAGACATCATACTTATGTGAGTGAAAATATTCCATTTCTACAACAGAAATTACAAAAGTTATGTGATGTACATGGAGATAATCATTCGGAGCTTTTTGAGATAAAAGAGTTGTTTAATGGCGAAGCAGAGAATCTAAGTGCCCACATGAAGAAAGAAGAATTGATTCTTTTTCCATACATCCGAAAGATGGTAAAATACAAAACAGAGTTGCTGAATACCGAAGATGGATTTGGAGAGCTAAATAAGACTATTGAATTATTGGATGACGAACATCAGAAGGAAGGTGAACGCTTTGAAAAGATGTCAACTTTAACATCGGTATACACTTGTCCTCCTGATGGTTGTGGAACGTATCAAGTAACTTTTCAAACATTAAAGGATTTTGAGAATGACTTGCATCGACATATTCATTTAGAAAACAATATTTTGTTTAAGAAAGCTCTAGTTTTGGAGAACGAACTTTTAAACAAATAAGATATGCTATCTAAAAGTACAGAGTATGCCATTAGGGCTTTAGTGTTTGTACAATTGCGAAATTGGGAACAAAAAAGACCAGGCGTTGGTGAAATTGCTAAAGAAATTGAAGCCCCGGAAGCCTACACCGCAAAAATTTTACAAACACTTACTAAGAATAAGTTATTAGACTCAATAAAAGGTCGTGGTGGTGGATTCTTTTTTAACGATAACCAATCGAATTTGACACTGTACGATGTAATTCATGTGGTTGAAGGTGATGCTTGCTTTCATAAATGTGGATTTGGCTTGAAACAATGTAATAATGATAATCCATGTCCCTTGCATGAAAACTATAAGGTAGTGCGTGATGGATTCTTTGATATTGTAAAAACAGAGACTGTAAAATCGCTTTCAGAGAAAATACTTCATGGAGATGCGGTATTAAATAGACTTAAATTATAAGACTTAATAAAAATGAAAAATATAACACAATTATTGTCAGCTGAGCATCAAACTATTTTAAAGGTAATTGATGCCGTAGTAAAAGAGTGTGAAGCTCTTGAAAATGGAAAAGAGTTAGAGCTTGAGTTCTTTCAAAAAACCATTGACTTTATAAAAAACTATGCAGATAAGTTTCATTATGCTAAAGAGGAAGACATTCTCTTTAAAGCCATGCTGGAGAATATTGAGAATTTGCATTGCAACCCTATTCCAGTAATGCTAAACGAGCATGATGAAGGACGAGAGTATGTAAAAGGTATGGAGCAAGGCATAGCTGAAAACAACCAGGGAAAGATTATTGAGAATGCTAGAGGTTATGGAATGCTTTTGACAGACCATATATATAAAGAGGATAATGTGCTTTACCCAATGGCAGAAGAAGCATTGACATCCGAGCAGAAAGATTTGGTAAATCAGCAGTATCAAGAAGTTGAGCAAAAGCTAAATGCTGAGATGGATGTAGAAGATTTAAAATTTGTATAAAAGGTGCTGATTGAATGAATCTATCTCAAAAATTAATTGCAATCCTTTTTGCCTTTTGGGCAGGTATGATTAGTGCCATTAGCTTTATTGAGGCATGGTTAAAGTTTAAAGCACCACGTGTTACCAGAGAAATTGGATTAGGAATTGGTAAACTGGTTTTTACAGCTTTAAATCGAGTAGAACTTGTGCTTTTACTCCTTATATGGTTATTACTTTTTCAGCAATACCGATTTAGGTTTTTAGTGCATCGGTTTTTAATCGAATGCTTTGGTTAGTAAGTGCGATTTTAATGCTACAAACCTTGTGGCTTTTACCACAACTATTAGGAAGAGCCGATTTAATAATTGCTGGGCAGGAACTGTCTAGCTCCTTGGCACATTTATGGTTTATTCTGTTCGAAGTAGTGAAACTTATATTATTAATAGCCTTATCCTTTAAAGCCTTTTTAAGAAAGTGAAATTGATTCATCGAAATTATAGAGTTGTCCGATATATTATTTATCGGCAAACCATAGTAAATCCACAAGACCACCTTTGGACATTTATAGGTGCTTTTTTTTGTATTGGCATTATTGGTTTTACACACGAAGTATTTTCGTCATTTAGTATTAGCGACAAAGTGTTTTTAATAGGTTCTTTTGGTGCGTCAGCGGTTTTAATATATGGTGCAACCAATAGTCCATTGGTACAGCCTCGAAATTTAATCGGAGGACATTTGCTTAGTGCTTTTATAGGTGTTACTGTTTATAAGCTATTGGCTAATTTTGATGTGTTATGGTTGAATGCTGCGTTGGATGTTTCATTATCCATAGTTGCCATGCAGTGTATAAAAACTTTGCATCCGCCCGGTGGAGCAACAGCATTAATCGCTAATCTGGGAACCCCAAAAGTACTAAACTTGGGGTATTTTTATATTCTATATCCTGTATTAACAGGTGTTGCGGTATTATTGGTAATTGCGTTAATTACCAATAATATACCTAAAGACAGGTCGTATCAGAACAAGCTCTTACTTAAAATACCTATTAAAAATTTTACTAATAAAAATGATGCATTTCTAAGTATTCGTAAGCGTTTAATGGGTAAGGTTAATGGTAAATCTTAAAGAAGTATTGAAATGTCAATCAAGAGAGTTTGGAGAGGTGATAGCGTAAATACTTGTGTGGCATGTAAAATATGCCAGTCATTTGCGCCAAGGGTATTTAAAGTATTTGATAAAATGATTGTAATGCCGAATGTTGATTATATTAAATATGAAAATGAAATACTGGAAGCTGTAGAAAGCTGTCCAACAGGAATAATTAAAATAGATTAAAATGGAAGTAGCTGTGTGGGATACTTATGTATTAAAAGAAGATGGTAATAAAATGCACTTTGATATAGTGGTTCGAGAAGAAGAAAAGAATCCAGATGTTATTTATAAGTATGGACAAGCGTTTCTGAAAGGTAAAAGTGTTGTTTCAGAATTAGTGACTTCAAAAGAATGCGAATTTTGCCATATTGAGAATGCCTCAGAAAAGGTTGCGAAAGACATAGAGGATAAAGGTTATCATATTATTGAAATGGAGAATTGTGATTAGTTATGGGGAGTTCAGTTAGTAGGTTGGCAAGGTTTTACAAAAAGCTTCACAAATGGCCAGGGTTAATTATTTCAATACTGTTATTGTATTATAGTGTTACAGGTATCTTTATGAATCACAGAGAGTTTTTCTCTGGCTGTGATGTAGCGAGAACTGTACTACCTGAAAATTTTCAATATAGCAATTGGAACAATAGTGCTATTAAGGGAAACCTGATTATAAGTAATGATAGTGTTTTAGTTTATGGTAACATTGGTATTTGGAAAACAGATTCTACATTAAAAAATTACCATTCATTTAATGATGGTTTTCCCCAAGGAATGGATAACCGCAAGATTTTTGACGTTCACCGTTCCAAGGATGGAAATTTATATGCAGCTACTCATTTTGGTCTATTTGCCTACAATATAGAACAAGCTGAATGGAAGAAATTTCAGATAGATGTTGATATTAAACGATTTGTTGCCATTGAAAGCATTGGCGATACAATTTATGCCATGAACCGCTCTTATATGTTTAAGGGAGAGTCAAAAGGAAGCGAAACCACATTTCAGAAAGTTGAATTAGAAAAGCCGGATAACTTTGTAAATGAAGTAAGTCTGTTTCAAACCATTTGGCAAATTCATTCAGGAGAAATATTAGGATTGCCAGGCAAGCTATTTGTTGATTTATTGGGTATTGTCACCTTTTTTCTTTCGATAACAGGTATTGTTTATTTCTTTTTCCCAGGATGGATAAAAAAGCGCAAACAGAAATCCAAAGAAAGAACTCGAATAATTAAAATAAACCGATGGTCGTTAAAGTGGCATAATCATATTGGGGCATGGACTTTTGTAGGGTTAATAATTCTGTTTTTTACAGGTATGTTTCTTCGCCCTCCTTTGCTAATAGCTATTGCCAATGCAAGAGTAGCACCTATTAAATATTCACATCTCGACCAAGCAAATCCGTGGTACGATAAACTAAGAGACTTACTGTACGATGAAGATAAAAACACTTTCTTACTTTCAACATCCGAAGGAATGTATTACATGCAAATAGAAGAAACGAAGCCCATTCCATTTGAAATTCAACCGCCAATAAGTGTGATGGGTATAAACACCCTAAAGCCTTATTCTAAAGGAGTATATATGATTGGCTCATTTAGTGGTTTGTTTCTTTGGCATCCATCCCATCCTGAAATATACAACTATGCTCAATCAAAGGTCTATCAGGGTAATGCTTCGGGTCGTCCTATTGGCGATTTTAAAATTACCGGACATATAAGCGATACCGATGGCAATCAACATATGGTTGATTATGACAAAGGAATAATTCCCCTACATCACAACAATCAGTTTCCTGAAATGCCTAAGAACATCCTCGATGAATCTAAAATGTCACTATGGAACTTATCGCTTGAAATACATACCGGACGTTTTTTTCAAAACCTTATAGGTAGCTTTTATATTCTAATTGTTCCCTTGTCTGGATTGGTTGGTATTATGGTGGTTTTGAGTGGTTATTTGCTGTGGAGAAAACGCTATAGAAAGAAAAATAGCTAATAGATATTTTGTAAATTGTATAAAATTCAAAAATAAAATATGGAAGCAAAAGAACAAGTATTAGAAGCCATGAAAAAAGATGGTACACCTTTAAATGCTGGGAAAATTGTAGAATTAACCGGGCTTGACCGTAAAGTTGTTGATAAAGCAATGGCTCAATTAAAGAAAGAGGAGACTATTGTTTCTCCTAAAAGATGTTTTTGGATAGCAAAATAATTAGTAAAAATAGAAGTTATGATTTCAAGAAATTACAAAACAGAACCTCTAAAGGAAAATCCACATAAAGTGGAAGTAAGACAAATGTATAATGATGAATCAGCTCAAATTATGCACATTACTTTAAAACCCGGAGAAACGTTAAAGCCCCACAAAACGCCTGTTGATGTGGTGTTTTATATATTGGAAGGAACGCCTACTGTTCTTGTTGGAGAAGAAACACAAGTATTTGAAAAAGATACATTAATTGAAAGTCCAGCTGATATTGTACATTGTTTAAGTAACGAAAGTGCTGCCGATGCTCGAATATTGGTAACAAAAGCACCAAGACCTGTTAATAAAACAAGACTATTGTAAATTAAAAAACCATTTAGTTATGAGCGAATTATTGAATAACTCAAAATATAGAAAGGATAAGTTAAAAGAACTTATTCTTAAACTGCACGATGGCGAATCTGCGGAAGAAGTGAGAAAGCAACTTATAGAATCTTTAAAGAATATTCCTTACGGAGAGGTTGTCGAAGTAGAACAGGAATTAATTCAAGAAGGGCTACCCGAATCAGAAGTATTGAAACTTTGTGATATTCATGGTTCGGTACTTGAGGGAAATGTTGATGTTAGTGGTGCTAAAGATATACCCGAAGGTCATCCTGTTGATGTTTTTAAGAAGGAAAATGCAGAACTTAAAAAGGTTGCTGAAAAAGCAAAAGGACTACTGCAAGCCCTTAGTCAAGTTGGTAAAGGTGAGTATGAAAAATATCTATTCGCTTTGCAAGGATTATTTAATGAATTAATGGACGTTGACAAACACTATCAACGAAAAGAGTATTTAGTTTTTCCATATTTAGAGAAAAATGAAATTACTGGTCCACCTAAAGTAATGTGGGGGAAGCACGATGAGATAAGGGAGCAATTAAAAGGTTGTATTGAAATTCTAAAAACACCTGAATTAAAAGCCGAAGATTTAGAAGAATCGCTTGAACTATTATTCTATCCTGCCATACAAGGCTTGGTTGATATGGTACAAAAGGAAGAAGAAATTCTTTTTCCGATGGCAATGGATTTGCTAACGGTTGAAGATTGGTGGAACATTGACAAGCAAACGCTTGAATTTGGTTTTACGCTCTACGACCCTCAAGTAGAATGGAAACCTGAAGGGATGTCAGAGGATAGTGGAGAAACCACCGTTTCTGGCGATGGCAATATTCAACTTCCATCGGGTAGTTTTACGGCTAAAGAAATTATGGCTATCCTAAATACAATTCCTGCCGATATGACCTTTGTTGATAAGGATGATAAGGTAAAGTATTTCACCCAGGGTAAAGAGCGCATTTTTGCCCGAAGTCGTTCTATAATTAACCGTGATGTTCGCTTGTGCCATCCACCGGGAAGTACCCATATTGTTGAGAAAATTGTTGAAGACTTTAAATCAGGGAAAGCTTCTCATGCTCCGTTCTGGATTCAGATGAAGGGCAAATTTGTCAAGATAGAATACTTTGCCTTACGTGATGAGAATGGCGAGTATTTGGGAACGTTGGAGTATTCTCAAGACCTTACTGAGAATAGAGCATTAGAGGGAGAACAACGTATTTTATCTTATGGACAAGCAAAAGACGAGTAACATGGAAAAACTAATAATAACACCAAAAACAAAAATATTCGACTTGCTTGAAGCATACCCACAGCTTGAAGATGTCTTAATAGCTGCTGCACCACCATTTAAAAAACTTAGAAATCCTGTACTAAGAAAGACAGTTGCTAAAATTACAAGCTTATCGCAAGCTGCAACAATTGGCGGTTTAAAGGTAGAAGAGCTAATTAATAAACTTCGTTCGGAAGTTGGGCAAACAGCTAGTAATGATATTGCGGTGGAGAATGGCAATTATGTTACCGAAAAGCCTGATTGGTTCATTGCTGATGATGTTGCAGAAACTATTGATATACGAGAAATGCTTAATGCTGGAGAGCAACCTGTACATGAAGTGCTTTCTGCTGTAAAGAAACTTGGTGGTAATAAAATACTTAAAGTGATTGCACCGTTTATCCCAGCTCCCTTGATTGATAAAGCTTTAAGTTTAGAATATAAGCATTGGCTTGATAAAAAAGGGGAAGAAGAATATTGGGTTTATTTTAAAGAATAGTATGTAAGATGTCAGAATTTACGAATACAAAACAAAAACGACTTGCAAAGTTAAAAGAGGTGTCTAGCCTTATTTTAAAAACAGGGAATGCCAAGTCATTTATTGATGTCAATAAAGATTTTATTCCTACCGTTATTCCAACAGATTTTATTGAACTGTTTGATGAGATAATCAATGAAGGCAATAAAATGGAGGAGGTAAAAGTCTTGACCAATAAAGTGTTGAATGTGTTTTATGAACCCATTCGGGATTATAAGCGAATTGAACCTGAACCCGATTCATTTTTAGGTGTGTTAGAACAGAATAACCACGAAATGGAGTTGGTTTTAAATGAAATTCGTCCTGTTTTTAAAGCCTTTGTAAAAGATACCGACAATAAGGATTTAAGAAATGAGTTGGCGGAAACCTTAAAGTAACTTGAAGTATTTGTAAAGCATTATACCATTAAAGAAAATGTGTTATTCCCAATTATAGAGAAGACTTGGGAGGAATATCGCTGTCTTCAAATAATGTGGTCGTTTCAGGATGATATACGCAGGAACTTAAAGACTGTGATTGCTCAACTTACAACAGAAGAACTCGATATTAAGCTCTTCAATAAATGTATTGGCGACATTTTCTTCAATATGTTGGCTATTAAGTTTCGTGAAGAAAGAATTCTTTTCCCATTTATTGTAGAAACAATTACAGAGAAGCAATTAGAAACGATGAATAGGGAAGGTTTTGAGCTTGGCTATCCATATATTCAACCTGTGCTTACAGAAAGTAAAAAATTAGAATCAGGTATTGATGGAAACCTGATTAATCTTGGAACAGGAAGTGTAAGTATTGAGCAAATCAAGCTTATTTTTAATCACTTGCCTGTGGATATAACCTTTGTTGATGAGAATAATAAAGTTTGTTTTTTTTCAACACCACCCAAACGAATTTTTCCCCGTACCACAGCGATTATTGGAAGAGACGTGAGCAATTGTCATCCGCCTGAAAGCGTACATGTGGTAGAGCAAATTGTTGAATCGTTTAAAACCGGAGAAAAAGACCAGGCTGATTTTTGGATAAAAATGAGAGGGGAGTATATTCTCATTCAATATTTTGCAGTTCGAGATGAACAGAAAAATTTCAGAGGCGTAATAGAAGTATCACAAGAAATTTCAGCAATAAAAGCCTTGGAAGGCGAAAAGAGACTACTGGATTGGTAATTTAGAGTTTGCGTGATTAGTAATAATCTAATCTTTTCTTAGTTTCCTCTAGTAATTAATTCTTTATTTGAGGGTAGCTGTCCATATATTTTTTTAAAATTATCGATGCCAGATGGTGAGGTGAAAATTATCGTTTTAAAATTATCGAGATATTGATTTTCTAAAGTGTCGGTTTAATGGTCATACTGAATTAATAAAAAAGGGGTGTCGCTACACCCCTAAAACACCTAAATAAACGAGCGTAAAGCATTAATAGCTATCCATTTAAAAAAATGTTTTAAATACTCTTCACAGTATATTACCTACATAGAGGTGTCACGAATATCGCAATGTTTCTTGTTATCACAGTTTATCCTTAGTCCCAAAACTGCTTCTAAGTATTTTTGATTTTATAGGCATTTTTTGTTAATATAATTATATTAATTTAACCATTTACTTTTTTACTAAATCACGTTTATGCTTTATGGGAGTAGGGTTATAGAACACTTTTTTATTGACAAACCTTACATCTTCAATAGTGTATAAAGCATTTGAATTATGTTCGCGTATAATTTTAACTGCTTTAGCAATTTTTTTGCGGTCTACAATAATATATACTACACCAACAGCACCCTTTACACCCTCTGCATTTATAAATGTAACACCATATCCTTCGTCTTTTAAATTATTTACTAAATCGTGAGCATCACGTTTAGTAATTACCCTAATTAATTCATGCCCTAATGCCAGGTGTTGTTCTATTTTCATTCCAATGTAGTTTCCAGCTGCAAATCCGCCAGCATAGGCAATGTAACACACCCAATTGTCAAGGTTATCAATAATTTCACTAATGGCTAAAATCCAAATTAACACCTCAAAAAAGCCTAATAAGGGTGCCCAATTTCTATATCCTTTAGCTACTAAAATTATTCGAACTGTTCCTAAGCTAACATCAGCAATTCGTGCAATAAATATTAACAGAGGTAAGATGATAAATACGTAATAGTCAAACATTTTAATTAAAAGTTATGCTGTGTATATTAATGTGTTATGTTTTTTTATTGCACAATATGTGCTTGCTGCTGCCACGGAACAATAAATGAATAACTATTGTGGTCTGTTTTTTTGTTTTCGGTAGTTTGATTATAAGGATTACTGCGCTGTTTCATTGAAAATTTTTCATTGCTTATCGGATTGAATGAAGTCTTTGTTTTTTTAATTTTTGTTTCCATCTTAACATGTTTTTAAAATCTATTAGATCTATATGTTTTTGGATTAGAATTATTGATTTATTAATATATTACACCGAATATGCTTTACTTGCCTCAGGCTGATATTCAACACTTATTATCTTTATGGTTACTATGCCTTTAGGTGCTTCAAACTTAACTGAGTCACCTATTTTGTATCCTAACAAAGCACTACCAAGTGGAGAAAAGACGGAAACAAAGCCCTTGGAGAAATCAGCTTCTTTTGGGTAAACAATCTTTACGGTCATAGGTCTTTTTGTTTCCATGTTTTTAACCAGAACAATAGAATTCATTGTTACATATTCAGGTTCAATAAAATGAGAATCTACCTTTTCAGCTCTTCTAATTTCGCGTGCTAATGCATTTAAATTATTTAATTCAACATCCTTTATATTACGAGCAGCCCCAACTAAATTGCTTAATCGTTCGTAGTCGAGTTCTGTTATTTTAATTTTTTTTTCCATGATTGTATTTTTTACTTCTTATTTAGCTTTCGATAATAATTATGATGGCTAGTGAGAATCCTATTTATTAAATTGCTATAGATTAAATTTCTTTTCTTTTTCAGGTTGAAATACTATTTCTTCAATTAGTAACTTGTGCTTAGTCCCAGAATAATTTACATAAATAAAGTCGTGCTCTTTAGCTCCAATACATGCTAAACCTAAAAGGCTATAGACAGAGATGTCATGCTTTTCATAAATGTTTTGAGGCAAGACAATTTTAACTAGTTGTTTCTGATCATTTTCATTAGAAAGAATAATTTCAGAATTTAAGGTAACATAGTTTTGTGGTATTCTTTGAGGTTTATATTTTTTACTATTTGCTGCATATAAGTATAACTTGTGCAAGCTCTCCGGCAACACATGTGCCTTTCCAATATCTTCTCCTACTAGGTTCATTATCCTGAAGTAATCCTTATCTGTAATTGCTTTTCGATTTGTAGAAAAAGACTTTTCATTTTGGTGATTAACTTTTTTTGTGTCCATGTCATAATCTTTTAAAATTAAACTAAATAGACCTGTAGAGTCGGTTGCGATAATATAAATATCGTATCCGATCTAAAGTTACTGAAGTTTTATAATATTACCATTACAAAATGCTAAATAAGTATTGTTTTCAAACCTAAATCTAGTCTTCTAATTCTTTAATTATATTAGCCTCGCTTTTAATGTTGTCCCATACTTTAATAATTAAGTCTGATAAATAATTATCACCGTACTCCAGCAGTACTTTCTTTTGTATGGTTGCGAGTTGAAATTTTAGATTATAGGGAATTTCGCCAAACACTTTTGTTTGATTTACGCCTACCTCCTGACTGAAATTTTCAAGGGAAAAGTTTACACCTTCTGTTTTAGTTAACAAAATTCCAAACCTATTATAAGAACACTTTTCAAGAATTTCTTTAAGAGCCAACTTAGTGTCAAACGTATAATCGCCAAAAAATACAACATAACTAGATGTTGCAATTATTTCATACAGAGAATAATCCTTATGTCGGTATGGGTAATTAACTATTCGGTATTTGATATTTGCTAATGTGGAACTATCCTTTATTTGGTCAGTTTTAAGTGTTTCATATATTTTTTTAATGGCTACATGTTCGTAAGCGTTTGAAAAAAGAAGGTTGTTAAAGCGGGTTGTACTATACTTTACAGTAGGCTTATTGGAGTTGTCATTATGAAAATTTCTTTCACCATTTAGCACTTCATATACGATTGAGTTAAAGTCAAAATCTAAAATCGCCATTTTACTCTTCTCAATCATTGCAAATGACGAGATGAAATGACCAATGCCAGTTCCAGTAGTAAGCGGGATAAGAGTAATGGTTTTCATGCCTTTTCAATTTTTTAACGTTATATTTGTCGCATCAAATAGTGTGCCATATATCGCTATAGATATATAATATGTCGAAATCGTTATAAAAAATAAAAGTCAGAAAAAAATGTGTTGAATGGAAAACAGTTACGGAGTTATAAAACAACTTATTGATTTATGGGGAGCGTTTGAAAGTGAAGCTCATGAGCAGCATGACTTATTAAATTTTTCAGAATGGCTTGTTGATCAGATAAAGGAAGAAAATATAGCAAATACTAAATTTGAGAACAACCAGAAGCTGCATTATCATCCTGAAACAGTAGAGTACCTCAGTAAGCTGCAACCAAATTCTCGTTTTCAAGAGTACATACTGCGGATAGCCCGTTTTGAGGAATTTTATATTCGGAAGTATCTTGTAGATTTACCTTTAAACTCTCGATTAGAGTATTTGTTTTTATTCACAATTGAAAACCTTGAGAGAGCAAGGAAAACTGATTTAATAAATATTCACTTGGTTGAATATACAACAGGAATGGACACAATTAGGCGATTGATAAAAAACAAACTCCTGAGTGAATTACCTGACAAACAAGATAAAAGAGCGAAAGTACTTTGTTTAACAAGTGAAGGGGAAGACGTGCTTTATAGAGCAAATAGGAGAATGGATGAAGCTAGAAATATGTTTCTGGCATGTATTAGTCCAAATAAGTGGAAAAAAACCTTATCTGTATTGAGTGAGATTAACGAGTTTCATAGCAATATATACTTAAATCACTATGACAAACCATTTGCTGAAATGTCTAATTTAATGGACTCACTAAAGCATCTACATAAATAAAGGAAATGTAAAAGTTTGCAAATTAGAGTAGCAAAAGAAACGACGTTCTTTTGCTTATGAATTGTAAGTCAATCCACAAGGATTATTCATTTGTAAAGAAAAACTTAAACCGTTAACCCATTATTCTTCTGGTAAATAATTGTTGCCAATTCCGTTGCAATGTTATTTAACAAACTGCGTTCTTCCTTAAAAAATGGGCCTTCATCAATATTAGGGCATTTTTCAGAATATATTACTTCTATTACACCTAACTTATTACCATCAACAATAATATCAGCTGCTAATTTATGCTCACAATTACCAATTGGTTCATTGGTATAATCAATACCGTTTAAAACTATTCTGGCTTGTGTTATTTCTGGATATTGCCAAGTGGGAGGTATTAACTTAATAATTTGATGCAATATATCTTCAAGTGAAATTGACTTTTGTTTGGTGATGTTCGACATTTTGTATAAGAATGCTAGTTCTTTAACGCGTTCGAGTAGAAGGGATTGAGTGTATTGATTTATTAATATAGCACTTAATGTTTGTGCAAAATCCTCAAGTAAGTCAGTACCTAGACTTGAAAAAATTTCACGCTTTACATCTTTTAGCTGGAATAAACCTACTCTCTCATTGCTATACAAGAAAGGTATGATTAGAAGTGAGTAATCACCATTTTGTTTTGCATTGTTATTGTTTGCTGTTATTCCTAACTTTTGTCTATAAGGAATAACAAAATTTCCAAAGTTAATTGTCCAAAAAGTTCCTTTGTTGGTAAAAAAACTTGAAGAATGTTCAAATTTATCTGTGAGTATAGATTCCCAAAGATTATCAATTACTTTCTCTGGTAGTTGATTTGATATGTCTTCTTTGTTTATGATTTTGTAATCAAAACCTTTATCTGTGTTATTTATTAACTCAAATTGTGTTTCACTTTTATGAAGTTTAAGTAATAGTGTTAGTTCAGAACACTCTAACCAATCTCTAATTAAAACTGAAATTTCTTTTATGAAAATAGACCTTGGAATCTCACGATTGGCAATCTTTAGAATTTCATATGATAGTTTTGTAAGCGTATATTTCATTTCAATTTATTCGTTTTCAAAAAAACAATTTCTTTCAGCCACAAAGGTAAAAAATGGTTACCGATAAATAAATAGCTATTAATAATGTTTAAAACAATTATAATTTCCATCTTTTATAATTTTCTTAGGTAGAAAGTTGCTCTAAACCACTTTAATAATCTTAAGATAGAAAAAATAGTAATTTGTATGAGAGGCTTTTTATTATAGATGTATAAAATAGCTTTTAGAGGCAATGTATCAGTATATTATAAGTAGCTTTTTCGTTCGGTTATACTTTATATACAGCATGCAATGTCGTTTGAATTGTTTAGGTTACTGATTTTTATGCGTAAGAATTTGCAAACAGTTTGAATGCCTTTAGTTGGATGTTTGCATACTTGTTTAGTGAATAAATTTGGTCATTGATTGAACAGATGTGACATTTATATATTGGGTTTGAATGTACTTTTAGAGCAAATTAAATTTTAATATAATATGCGAGAGATTCAATTCAAGAAAAAGCATGCCGTCTTGCTGGCAGTACTTTCAATATATAGTTTTTGCAACTCGCTTAGGGGGCAGGAATTTCAACACGAAACCTTGTGGTCATTTGAAAACCTTAACCAGAAGCAATGGACTGTAAGCAAAGGGCATAAGATTGCAACAAGTGACCTGCATTATAAACACGGTGCTCACTCAATGCAATGGGCATGGAAGAAAGCAGGGGGAATTACGTTAAATCATGCAGTTGGGTTTAAACCTTTTGACCCTAATAGGGAAGATAAATCAATTCCTTCATTCGCGGTGTGGGTGTATAATGAAAAACCAGTTGATGATCATATTACTTTTGTTTTTGGAACAAATGAGGTGGATAATTGTCAGTTTGATTTCGGTTTGAATTTCAAGGGCTGGCGGGCTGCTTGGGTATCATATGAGCGTGATATGCAAGGTGAACCTAAAAGTACAATGAACCGCTTGTGTATAGAATCGCCTCAGAGTGTTCAAAAAGGACAGTTGTTTATCGATCATATGTTTCTGTGTCAGAATATTGATAGCAGACATCATACGCCTGACAATCAAGTGCCCTTTGTTAATGCAGGTACAAAAAGTCACTGGTTGATACAACAGAAGACGAGTTTGGCTAGTCCTGACATAGCATTGCCAGATGCTCTTCAGAAAACGGATAAAAAAGCGTTTAAGCAAATTAATGAACGCTTTCAGAGTGATATATTAAAAAAGCAGAATGTAAGTGATAAAACGGTTGCTTCATTGCAAAAGCAATTTGAGCGCTACGGAATTAAGCGTAAGGGTGATCATATTATTGGCTTACCTATTTGGTTTGGACGTAATGCTGAATTATATTTTCCACACATAACTCATAAGGAAGCTAAAACCTTCTATAATGCAACTCATCAGAATGTAAAGGCCTATTTTGATTTTATGATGAAAGTAGCTCGTGCTCACGCCAGTAGCCTTGATATCAATCAAAAACAAGCTTTAGAAAATATCTTTATTGATTTATTTGACCATATGCTTGATCAGGGCTTTGCTGCCGGAAGTGGTTTGGGGACCATTCATCACTATGGTTATAATTGGCGAAATTATTACCGAGCTTTGTTTTTAATGCGCGATGTATTGGAAAACAACGACAGACTAGAAGTGGCTACAGAAGGTTTGCAGTGGTTTGCTGCTCTGGGTGAAGTGTTTCATCAGCCAGAAGTAGATGGGATGGATATAGATGCCTTTAATACTCAGGTGATGGGTCGTTTGGCTAGTATTTTGATAATGGCTGATAGTCCTAAAAAAATGCAGTACCTGGACTGTTTTGCCCGTTGGATAGATAATGGGCTTTTACCTGCTCCCGGTTTGAACGATGCCTTTAAAATTGATGGTTCATCTTATCATCATGCCAATCATTATCCTGCTTATGCTACGGGTGGAATGACCGGAGCTACACGAATGGTGTATTTTTTGAGTTCAACGCCGTTTCAGGTTAGTGAGGAGGCTCATAATAATTTAAAACGAGCTTTATTGACCATGCGTTTTTATTGTAATAAACTGCACTGGCCTACCTCTATGTCAGGTCGTCATCCCGAAGGAAAAGGCAAGTTGGTGCCTGAGCATTATGCTATTTTAGCTAACGCCGGATCGCCTGACGGTAAAGGCGCAATTGATCAAGAATTAGCAGCCGCTTACCTTCGTTTGGCAGGTGGAAAAAAAGCGAGTTTTGTCAAGGCCTTTAAAAAAGAAGACATTGTTGCAGAGCCAACGCCAACTGGACATATTACAATGCCTTATGCTTGTTCTTCAATTCACCGTCGTGATAATTGGTCGGTTTCGGTACGTGGTCATTCGCGTTACCTATGGGCTTCGGAACAATATTTGAGTGCGAATCTCTATGGACGTTATCTGGCACACGGTCAACTGCAGGTAATGGGAGCTGGTGATCCGGTAACACAAACATCAAGTGGTTTTGTGCAAAATGGTTGGGATTGGAATCGTTTTCCGGGAACAACCGTTATTAATTTACCAATTGATGATTTAAGAGCGAATATTCTTAATGTGGATCAATATTCGGGTTACGAAGAAATGTTGTTTTCTGATGAATCTTTTGCAGGAGGTGTTCATGCTCAAAATAAAAATGGTGTTTATGCTTTTATCCTTCACGAACATGATAAGTATCAGGGAAGTTTAAGAGCCCGAAAGTCTTATTTCTTTTTTGATAATATGATTGTTTGCTTGGGATCTGGTATTGAAAATGTGAATGAGGAACACCCAACTGAAACAGTACTGTTTCAGAATCATATAGCAAAGGATGATCCAGAATTAGTAGTTGACGATATTGTGTTTGCAGAAGATGAGAAAGAATTTGAGGCACAAGCATCATGGATGATGGATAACAAAGGTAATGCCTACATTATTCCTTCTGGAAATATCTATGTAAAAAAGGGGCTTCAGCAATCTCGTGATGAGAGTAGTGAAAAACCAACTGAGGGTAACTTTTCAGCAGCAGTTATTCAGCATGGCAAAGCGCCTAAAGATGCCAGCTATCATTATTGTGTGCTTCCTTCTACCACTGTTGAAATGGTAAAAGAAAAAGCAAAAAACAAAGGCTATCAAGTGTTAAAAAAATCGGTTCAAAAACACATTGTTTACAACGAAGAAAGTAATCAAACTGGCTATGTCTTTTTTGAAGCAGCAAAGGATAATACAGAAGGATTAATTGTTAATACAAATATCCCTTGTATCGCCATGTCCAAGCAAGAAGGTGCTAGTTTGGTTCTGGATGTTGTTAATCCTGATTTAGCCTTGTATTCTGGTCCTGCGGATGAAATTTACAAAGATGGAAAGCGAGTGGAGCGAAGCATATATTCTCGTCCATGGAGGTCAAGTTCAAGTCAAGAAACTACTTTGGAAGTAGAATTGGAAGGAGAATGGCAATCAGAAGATAAAGCGATGCTAACAAAAATATTAACCAATGGCAATACGATGTTGAGCATAGTTTGTCAGCATGGGTTGAGTCAAAGTGTTGTTTTAATAGCGAAGTAATAGCCGAAAGAACCTTCATTTAGGCTTAAATGACAGGTTCTAAAGTTAAAGTGTTTTTTAAAAGCCTGTGTTTTGTTAGCACAGGCTTTTAATTTTTTGCATTTATTAATGGAGGCACTATTAGTAAATCAAGTATCTCTTTTGAATGACTTTAAAGATTAATTCGATTTAACAAATTTGACACCTTCACCAAACCTAAAGCGAGCGATGACTCCCCAATTATCTGAGTTGAAGCGCATGTTATCTGTAATCATAAAATTTGGCCGCCAATCAAGCCCAATGGTCAGTGGGAAGTCGAATGAATACTCTACTCCAAAGTCTCCCGCTGCTGCGACATCTAATCCATCTGAGAAATAGAGTTCTGGTCCAACGCCAGGGTAAAATTTTAATCCGATCGGAGTTTCCTCAAGGGCAAATGTCCAGTTAAAATATGTGCCCAAGGAGATATTGTCATCAAAATACAGAGCACCATGTAGGCGTGGCACTTTCGATAATGGGATAGTCACATCAAGTGCAAAGTCATCACCAAATCGGCCTCCTAACTCCCAGTTTGATTGCGCGTTGGAGTATAGTCCAAACGCAAATATAATAATTGTCGTTAAAAATACTTTTCTCATTTGTACATCATTTTATGTTAATTATATAGAGTTGGAATGGTTCGTTTTTTTACGTTTAAATACGATGTGGTGTATATGTTGGGTGTCTTTACTATTTAGAATTATGACTTTGAATCTAAAAGTGACTTGTTGACCCTATTTTATTCATTTATTCCTACTTCTTCTAACTATATTATTGACCCGCATACTGAATGTATGGACATAGCTTTTTATTGCCTTAAATATTTTTCTTAGAACTCGCTCGATTCAGGTAATTGGTAATTCTTATGATCCTTTTTGATTTCTTCGTGCCAATCGAAAAAGCCTTTGGTCATTTTTTTAACCAATTCAGGGTGTTGATCTGCTAAGTTGTTTTTCTCGCTGATATCAGTATCTAAATTATATAATTCATAAGTATCACTGCGTCCTTGATAGCGTAATTTCCAGTTTTGAAAGCGAACAGCCCAGCCCGTATTGTCGCCATTGTAAGTTCGATCATGACGCGCTAAAGCGCCATTTGGATCACCGTAAACTAAAGGCTCTCCAGTTAAATGAAAACCTGTCCAGAATAGCCATTCGTGTGGGTTGTTCTGATTTTTACCGGTGATGTAAGGCATCAAGTTCTTTCCATCCAGTTTTTTTTCTGGTAAGTTTATATTCAATGCAGCATGTAGTGTTGGATAGATATCCATGCCACTCACAGTTTGTTTATAAACATGCCCTTCTGGTAAATGATTAGGCCAGCTCATTACAAAAGGAACACGAATGCCGCCTTCTTCAAGAATGTACTTATTACCTTTTAATGGAGAATTGTCAGCATAGGTGCGTGGTGAACCTCCATTATCTGAAATGAAAAGCACGATGGTATTGTCCTCAATGCCAGATTCTTTTAGTTTATTTGATAGAGCACCAATGGCATTGTCCAGTTTGTTAAGATGGTACAAATAGCGAGGGCGACCTTCAGGCGTATTTGGTCCAACAGTGTTGACGTACCATTCTAAATAAGCATCCCAGTCACCAGTTGCAGGGGCCCAATCAGGTACTATATTCAGTCCCATGGTTTTTAAACCATCCTCCGGTATTTGGTGGGTAAACAAATGAACGGCATTGAACGATACCATTAAAAAGAACGGATTATCCTTGTTATCATCGATATATTGTAAAGACTTATCCAAAATAATATCGGTTGAATAACCTTCCAAATCTACTTGTTCGTCGTTATTCCAAAAAGGTCCAATGCCCAGATGATTAGCCATTTTGGTAGTGAAGCCTTCTCTGTCGCTTGCTTTGTGACGAATGTAATCCATAGTGCCTCCTTCTTTTCCAAAGAAATAATCAAAGCCGTGAGAAGTAGGAAAGCCTTTATGGCCAGGACCGGTAACCGGACCGTAATGTGTTTTACCAACCATGCCCGTTTGATAACCGTTAGCCTTGAGTTGTTCTGCCAATGTTATTTCACTATCAGGGAAGTTGGCGCCATAATTATATACGCCCCAACGTTGCTGCTGACGACCGGTGAGCATTGCCATACGTGAAGGACTACATACTGACATGGACACATATGCATTGGTAAAGCGAACGCCATTCTTAGCCAAATTGTCAAGATGAGGTGTATGTACATCAGGGGCGCCACCATAAGCACTATAGTCAGCATAACCCTGATCATCGGTAATGATAAATAGGATATTGGGTTTTTTGTTGATTTTTCCTTTTTTATGTATACTGCAGGCCGCCAGTGTAAAGACGGCAAATAAAACTATTCCAAGTTTTAAAATGGATTTTAATGAGTTCATCGAAGTGTTTTTAAGTGAATAGGCATACGTTAAAACGTTTATGTTATTTTAGTTGGTATACTTTAAAATTATCTATCGTCATATGGTTTTTATAGGTTCTAATGCCAAAAAATCCACTGGAGTATGGTGACCTGTCTTTAAAATCATAAATCAATTCACCATTTCGATAATACTGAACATGATCATTGTAAACGATAATTCGAATGGCATTAACTTGGTTTGCAGTAATTAGATATTTTACATCATCTAAGTCATGTTCTGGTAAACAAGGTCGTTCGCCACCTCCAGCATACCGTCTGAAGCGTGTTTTTGTATTGTTATGGCCACCAAGTCCAACATAGTACAATTGTAAGTTGTGATAATTCTGAAATTTGCCATTTCGATTGGCCGAATTGGCAAAGAAATCTACGCTCTTAGGGTCATTGGCCATCCAAAAACAATTAAGGTCTGAAACTCGATCATTAGCTCCATCGCTTTCAATTACAACCGCATCGTACTCTATCATAATGTTCCCGTCTAGTTTATTCTTAAACCAAATAGTACAGCCATTGGCATCATCAATATCCATTTTTCCATTGATGAGCTTAACTGTACCCCCTTTGCCTTGTTCTACAATCCAATTATCCATGTTTTTGTTAAAGGTTTCATGAATTAATAAGTTCCCTTTACGAGATAAGTCACCAATAAATATAGTTGGACTAGTATTAGCGCAGGATGTTAAAATAATTAAAAAAGAGATGCGAATGAATCTTGAAAATGTAGTAAGTATTTGTTTCATTTTTGAAAAATAGTTGAAATACAAAAATACGTTGTTTACTATTTTGATCGTGCAACTATTGTTCACTGCAAGTATAGAATTGTACAGTTTTTATAGTGTATTTTGCTTTCTAATATGGTGTTTATTATGCGAAGACATATTTATGGCTGTTTTAAAACATAAATATTAACAGTGTGTGGTTAAGAATTGAATTTCATTTTTTTATTAGGTTTGGCTCCATTTATATGGTGATTTGTTTTTTGTACATGAAATACAATGTTATTGATGAGTTTTGAAATGAGTGATAATAAAATATTAATCTAATAGAAGTTCATGTTTGAACAAAATAAACCCTTTTATGAATGATTTTGCACGCCTTGGTTTGAGCTGTAGGATATATTTGCATTGTTAAAGAGTGTGAAATTCTTGTAAAAAAAAAGTATATGAAAAAAGCAAGTTTAGGTATTGTCGTTATGTTGGCATGTTTATTTGTCGCATGTACAGAGGATACTTTTGAGGTAAATCAATTCTCTGACTTACCACCAAGTGACTTAAAGTATTCCCAAATTATTAACATTTACCCAGGCGCTAAATTTACAAGTGGACAGCCTACGGTGTCTACTTTTGGCAAAAAGCCTACTTTCTCAATTACAAGTGGTCGAACAAGCGCTGCTGAGCTTGATGCAGAAACATTAGCGTTGTTCTCTATCGCTGATTCAACAGGTATTATAATGCTTGATTTGAATAATCCATTAGGTATTGAGGTTTATTCTTTAGATATAAATGTAGAAACAACTAATGGAACAGTTGCATTTAAAGGAGGTTTCGAAATGGAAATAAGTGAGAAACCACTTGAGCCTTAAGTTATCTTATAAGCAATTTTAATTAATGATTTTTTCTCTAAATAAAAAAAAATGAAAAAGATTATTCCTATAATATCACTTTTACTCATAATGGCACAAGCCGCATTTGCTCAAAAGGCATTGACTGGTACTGTTGTTGACGAGAAAGGTGAATCTATTCCTGGTGTTAATGTAATGATTAAAGGCACCATGAACGGAACAATAACGGATATGGAAGGATCATATCATCTTGAAGTAAAAAACAACAATGCTGTTCTTATTTATTCCTTTATCGGTTATCTGACCAAAGAAGAAACTGTTGGAAAGCGTAATGAAATTGATGTAATGATGCAGCCGGAGGTGGAATTAATCGATGAGGTTGTAGCTGTTGGTTATAACACCGTTCGGAAAAAGGATGTAACTGGTGCTGTGGCTCAAGTTAAGGCCAGTGATCTAGTAAAGAGCCCGGTAACTAACTACGATCAGGCTTTGGCAGGACGTGTAGCTGGCGTTCAGGTGTCAGCGGCAGATGGAACACCCGGTGAAGGATTAAATATTGTCATTCGTGGCGGAAACTCTATTACAGGTGATAACTCACCTTTATATGTGATCGATGGTATTCCAATGGAAGATTTCGATCCTGCGAGTATCAGTTCACATGATATTAAAGACTTTGATGTGCTTAAAGATGCATCTGCTTCTGCAATTTATGGATCTCGAGGTGCAAACGGTGTTATTTTGATAACTACGAAAGATGGTAAGGAAGACGGGACTACTGAAGTTTCACTAAACTCTTCTGCTGCTTTGCAATATATTCCAGGTCGCTTGCAAGTAATGAATCCCTATCAGTATGTAACCTTATTGGAAGAAGTTAATACACAAAAAGGCGGAACGTATCTTGATAATTTTAATGAATTTTGGCAAGATCCTGCGTTGTACACTGATGAAGCAATGGCTGCCAGAGGTGAATCGCCAGTGAGTTGGCAGGATGAGATTATGAATCAGGCATGGATGCAAAATCATAACTTGTCAATTCGTAGTGGTAACAAAACAACAAACTTTGCTTATTCAATTGATTTTGTTGATCAGGATGGAACCTTGTTAAACACAGGTTTTAATAAAATTAACAACAATTTCAAATTCAACCACCGCATTAACAAGAAAGTGCAAATGGGTGGATACATCAACTATTCATATATCAAACGTTCTGGTTTAAATATCTCAGGAAATAATAGAAATAGTATTATTCGTGATGCCATTACTTTTAGACCGGTAAGCCCAATAGTGGATGATGGGCGTGATGATGGTTTAGATACAGAGGATCCTAATGATTTGCGTTGGAATCCAGTCAAAACATTAGAAAATACAGATCGTTATACACGCCAAGATGTGGTGCGTGGGAATCTATATTTAAATTATGATATTATAAAAGGCCTACGTTTACGCCTAACAGGAAGCTACCAAATTGATAATCGTAAAGAGTCTTTATTCTTTATGGAAGATACCTATCAAGGAACACGTGGTATTGATGGAATTAATGGGACTTTAACAGATCGTCGTAATCAAATGATGTTAACCTCTAATACCTTGACTTACAAGAAAACTCTTGCTTCAAGTCATAAGATTACGGCAATGGGTGGTTTTGAGGCACAGAAGCGAGATAGCGAATATTTTAGAGCGAAGAATAAGGAGATGCCTTTTGATGATTTTGGAACCGATAAGTTAGAGATTGGTCTTTTGCCTGATGCACCTGAATCGTATGCAGGAGGAAACACCATGGTATCTGCATTTGGTAGTTTAAATTATGGATATAAAGGTAAATATCTTGTAACACTTAACTATCGTGCAGATGGTTCTTCTAAATTTAATGCTGATAATCGTTGGGGATATTTCCCATCAGCTGCTGTTGCTTGGCGCCTAATTGAAGAAGATTTTATTCGCAATTTGAATGCTTTTTCAAATCTAAAAGTAAGAGGTGGTTGGGGTATAACAGGTAATAACCGAATTAGTGATTTTGCAGCTTATTCACAATTAGACTATAATGAATATAGTGGTTACAATTTCAATAATCAATATAATCTGGGTATCTATCATCAAAACCTGGCTTCATCTGATTTAAAATGGGAAACCACTGCACAAATTAATGTAGGTTTGGATCTTGGCTTTGTAAACAATCGCATTACCGCTACAGCTGATTATTACAAGAAGAATACTACTGATTTGTTGCTAAACGCTGATATGTCACCGAGTACAGGATATGGTTCATTGGTTCAGAATGTTGGAGAAGTTGAAAACAGTGGTTTTGAATTTACCTTGAACACAGTAAATGTGCAAAGAAGAAATTTTAAGTGGAGTAGTTCATTTAATATCTCATTCAATAAGAATAAAACAATTGCGCTTAACTCTGGTCAAGATGCTTTATATACAAATCCGAACTGGTATTTCCGCTTTACAGAGCATCAGTATATTACCAAAGTAGGCGAACCGGTTGGTATGATGTATGGATTGCGTTATGATGGTGTTTATCAAATGGACGATTTTAATTATGATGCAGTCAGTAATAAGTATATTCTTAAAGATGGTATTCCTGATAATGGGCGTGGAGTAGCTCCAGGTAGTATTAAATACATCGATCAGGATGGAAATGGAACAATTAATGAATTAGACCGTGTGGTGATTGGTAACCCTCATCCAAAACATTTTGGTGGTTTTACTAATGACTTCCAGTACAAAAATTTTGATCTACAGGTATTCTTCCAGTGGAGTTATGGAAATGACATATTGAATGCCAATCGTATCATGTTTGAAAGTCCTGGTATTTTAATTGATGATTATAACGCACTAGCCCCTGTAGCCAATCGTTGGACACCTAATAATCCATCAAATGAAGTTCACGCAATCAGATTTAATGGTGTTGAAGGTGGTGCTCAGGATGGTAATTTGGTTTCTGATCGTGTAATCGAGGATGGATCATATATTCGCTTAAAAACAATATCGTTTGGTTACTCTTTTGGGCCTAAAATGCTTAGTCAATTGCGAATTAAAAAATGT
The DNA here is from genome assembly GCF_050589805.1 of Carboxylicivirga fragile. Lineage (NCBI taxonomy): Bacteria > Pseudomonadati > Bacteroidota > Bacteroidia > Marinilabiliales > Marinilabiliaceae > Carboxylicivirga > Carboxylicivirga fragile. The sequence goes on from NZ_JBNGOY010000004.1 coordinate 137,736, forward strand.
CGTATATATGTGGCAGGTCAAAACTTGTTGACTTGGACTAAATATTCAGGTTATGATCCGGAAGTTTCTGTTGGAAGATATGGCGCCTTAACACCTGGATTAGATTATTCAGCTTATCCAATCAGTGCTACGATTAGTGGCGGTATTGAATTGAAGTTTTAATTTTTTGGATGTCAAAAATAATTAATAATGAAGACAATAAATAAAAATATTTTATTCTTTATAATGTTCGCATCCATTGTGTTGGGTGGTACAGCTTGTGAAGATTTTTTGACCGTTAAACCTAAGTCAAGTTGGGTTACTGAAAGTTTTTATGAAAGTAAAAGCGATGTTAAACTTGGATTAGCTGGTATTTACAGTTATTTGGGTAATAGGGGCGAACTTTACGGTCAAATGATTCCTGCGAAATTTGAAGGTGGGACGGATGAAATGCTTTATAATCGTACCAATACTAAATGGGCGCAGGCATTGTATATGCACTCATCTGCAACTTCTGATTTGAAAAATGTATGGCTACAGTTGTATAAGGGAATTGATGCAGCTAATGTATTTATTTCAAAAGTGCCGGATACGCCTGGTCTGACAGACGAAGAGCGTGCGCAGTTTATGGGGGAAGCTCATTTTATGAGAGCACTTTATTACCTTGATCTTGTTCGTTGGTGGGGGCCAGTGCCGTTACGTATCACACCTACCGAAGATATTAACGCTAATAACTTAGCAGCTTCTTCGCGTGAAGATGTTTATGCTCAAATCATTAAAGATTTGGAGTTTGCTGCGGCTAACTTGAAACATTCAAAGGACATGGAAGAGAATGGACATGCCAACAAAATGGCTGCACATGGTTTGTTAGCGCGTGTTTACTTGACGATGGCTGGTCAGCCACTGAATCAAACTGATAAGTATGCTAAAGCAATTGAGCATTGCGATGTGATCTTAAATGATGGCTGGCATCAGTTAAATGGGTCTTATAAAGAACATTTTTTGAGTTATATTCAAAATGGTTATGACCCACAAGAGTCATTGTTCGAAGTAGAGTTTGGAATGCTTCGTGAGCAAGGGATTCGTGAAGATGGACGTATTGGACAAATCAATGGTATTCGCTTTTCATATTTCCCTAAAGGGGGTGGAACACCTCACTGTTATGCAATGATGCAAGTAGGTGTTAAGCTCATAAATGCTTATGAAGATGCAGATGAGCGTAAAGACTGGAATGTAGCTAATTTTCAGTGTACTGGTAAATTGGGTAAAATAGCTACCACTTCTAACCAATTGGCGCAGTGGCCTGGTAAATTCCGCCGTTGGGATATGATAAGTACAGGAAATGTTGTTGGTGGTGATGGTGAGTATGTTGTATTGGAAGATGTTGGTATTCCAGATAAGAATTTTACCGGTATTAATTATCCAATCCTTCGTTTTGCAGATGTGCTATTGATGAAAGCAGAAGCTGAGAATGAAGTGAATGGACCTTCTGCTGCAATTTCTTATTTAGATATGGTAAGAGTACGTGCTGGCATAGGTACAATTGATCCGTCATTGGTGAGTGATAAAACAGCTTTCTTAAAAGAAATTCAAAATGAGCGCTCAAGAGAGCTTTGTTTTGAAGGTTTGCGTAAGCATGACTTAATTCGTTGGGGTATCTTAGGTGAGACTCTGGATGAATTAGCTGTTATGATTGACGCATCTAATGGTAATGTTAAACAAAAGGCTACATTCAAGCGTGCCGGCGAAAATTTTGATCCTGCAAAGCATACTGTTTTGCCTTATCCATTACAAGAAACTACTATGAATGCATTGTTGGAACAACATGCTGAATGGCAAAATTAGAGTTCGATATTTTATTGCTTTAAAAGGCTCCCTTATGGGGGCCTTTTTTATTGGTTTATTTTGGAGGTAAAGCGAATAATATTAGCCTATTGGGTGTTGGGTAAAGTGTATTTTTGATTCAGATGATATTGGTGAGTGGAGTATGTTGGTCGAATAAGAAAAATAATTAATGTTAACCTCTTCTAAAAACTAAAATATACCTAAATCAGAAATTTAAAAAATCTTAAAATGAAAACAATGTATTTATGCTTATTGGCCTTTGCTCTAATTAACCTAAGTTGCGATCAAGCTACTGTAACTATTGTTCCAGAGAAAGAAGTTCAATTAAAGTCGATTTCTAATTTAACTATTGAAACAGGTATGGATATGGCACAAATAAATAGTGTTATATCTTCAGCATCATCAGGTCAAACGGTATGGGTGGAACCTGGAACCTATGTCATTAATGGAAAATTGAAATTTAAAAATGGGATAACGCTTAAGAATGTGTCGTCGACACCTGTTTTTGATGCCACAGGTAATACCAGTCGGTTGTTAGAAATGTATTACTCTAGTGGCTTTGATAATTGTGTTGTTGACGGTATTGAATTTCATAATATTCGATTCAGAATAGCAGATGCGGTAAATGTACAGTTCGTAAATTGTATTTTCGATCATGGTGTTCGCATGGCTGGAACAGACAAGAAGTATCTTAAGGATGCCTATGTGCACTTTTTAAGAGTTGAAGAAGGCTTGATTGATGCTTGTACTTTTTCGCGCCGTGAAGGAAATAGTGGACGAGGAGTGTACAATGCTAAATCAACGGCGGTTAGTATTACCAATAATACCTTTGGTGATGGTGGAGCAACGGGTTACTTTACAACGGCCATTAACGATAACAGTGCCGAATCATACATTGCCAATAATCAGGTTCACCGCATTGAATCGTGGGTTAATAAAGCTGAGACAGATCATGGCATGTATTGCCATAGTTTTCATGCTTTACAAATTATTGGCAACACCATTTCAGGTTGGCCAGCTGACGCCTCGGGTGGAGCAATAAAGGCTCGAAATGGCGATGAGTTGCTTATTCAAGATAATGTAATGAACACATCAGGGATATTGCTATATACATACAAGCATAGCACTCAACCATACTTGAATAATGTAATTGTTGAAAATAATTTTATTAACGTAGCTGGCCCAGCAAATGATTTATACCATGGAATTGGTTATTGGCGCAATACGCCTGATGGTAGTGAGTTGTCCATTCGAATCGCTAATAACGAATTGTCAAATGGTACCATTAAAGCTTCATTTGGAAGTTTGGTAGTGGGCGATTTTAATGCCGCTGGAGGTGGCGTGTTTAACAATGACATTAGCACAATGAATCTAAAAAGTGGCATTAACCAGTCAGGTAATTATTAATTTCAAATAAAGTTAGAATAGGTAAGGTGCACTCGAATATAAATTTGTGTGCGCCTTTTTAATGTTCAGTTAAACAGTTGGATGTAGAGGTTTATTTAATAGGCAAGTGAACAATATTGACCCTTGTTTTGAACAATTCAGTCCGTTGGATAGGCCAGAAGTGAATATTTTTGAAACAAATTAAATTAACAATTAAATCTATGTTATTATGAAGAAATTTTTACTATTAGGTATTGTTTTGTTTTATGTAGGTGTAGTGTTTGCCCAAGAGGTCGAGATTTTTTATCCAGATTTACAATATGATACAAATAAAGGATTTACTAAAAATCATGTTCTTATTGGATCTGCCGAGGCTGATCTGTGGAAGCGAGGAACTACGGGTTTACCTGCTGAAAGCGAACTGGGCTATACTAGAACTGGAAATCAAACTATGTTATCTAGTAAAGGGTATGGAGGAGTAGATGCTGCTTATGATATAACAGATACCTATGCTGTCATTGATGCGGTTGATTTATCTGTTCATCCTCAAAGTAAGCATTTTAAGTTGACGTTTTTTAATAAAGCTCAATATGCTCTCGCAAACAATTCTGTTTTTACCGTTTTGTTATCTGAGAATTATGCTGGAGATCCTACAACAGCTACTTGGACTGATGTTACGAGTCAGGTGGATAAGTTTGATGATGATGTTACCTATGATGGAAATTGGACAAAATCTACTTTGAATCTAAATTCGTGGAAAGCTGCAACTAATTTAGTTTTGGCGTTTAGGTATCAGGTAACGCAGGCTGGTGTTGTTGATAAAACTGAGCCAGGTGTTGATAGACCAGGTTTGTGGAGAGTTTGTGAAGTGAGGTTTACTTATAGTGATACTCCTACAGCTATTGGAGATGTTGAAATTGATGGCGCTTTGTTTTCACCGAACCCAGCTTATAGTGTTATTAATTTAAGCGAAAGAGTTGATGCTGTAGAGATTTATAATATTAATGGTGGTAAAGTTAAGTCTATCAATAATATTAATGGAATGGTTGATGTTTCAGAATTACAGTCAGGTGTGTATTTCTTACAAATGAAGTTAGATTCAGGTGTAATAAAGACAGCTAAGATGCTGAAAAAATAAGAATTGTTTATACACTGAATGTAGTGTAATTAAAGCCTTGTCTACGCAGGGCTTTTTTTAAATTTAATAAATGTTGTAGTTCTTTTCTTTGAAAAGTGCCGACCTGAAAAAATACTAAAGAATATTATCGGATGAAAACGACGCTGTCAATATTTTTCCTGCTCTTCACACTTTTATTGTCGGCTCAAAACTATTTGGGTCTTGAAGGTTCCGTGCCTTCAAACTGGACAGGTAGTACTCTTTCCATCTCGCCTGATCATTATAAGATGGGGACGCAATCAGTAAAATGGAATTGGAATCCTGGTGCCCAAATTAGTATTGACAATCCATCGGGCATGGCTACGGCTTGCCATGAGTACAAAGGCGGTATGATGCTTTGGATTTATAATGAGGTGGCAAAAGATGCTGATCTTACGTTCGAATATAAGGATGCATCAAATACCGTTCAGTATCATTTTAATTACCACCTTAACTTTACAGGCTGGCGTGCGTGTTGGATTCGTTTTGATGAAGATATGTACGGTAGCAAGGCCAATAAGAATTTAGCAACAATGCATATAAAGGCGCCAACATTAAGTTCTGGTGGTGTATTGTATTTCGATCGCATGAAGTTTCCTTCTGGGCGCGTACACGACCGTGTAACGCCTGATGCTCAATTACCCTACATTAATCCTGATATGAACCTCAATCATTGGGCAGCATTATGGCACTGGTACTCAACATATATATATGAAACGGCCTTGCCGGCATCTGTAACAACTGAAGAGTCAGCTGCTTTTGCTGAAATCAGATCGCGAATAAGCTCTTCAATTATTGGTAATGCCCCTTCTTCATCGCGTATTACAGCAATGCGCAATGAGTTTGCTGCTCTTAATATTCAACGAAATGGAGATAATATTACAGGAAATGCATTTGTTTCGGCCGACGAATATGATGCTTCAAATAATGATAAACGCCTGAATGATTTAGATGCCCTAATTTACGATATGGCTAAGGCATGGCATCATAATCAAGAGGCGGGATTTGATCAAATGATTATCGACATGTTGGATTGGTTATATGATCAGGGTTTAGCTGTAGGTAGTGGCTTAGGAACAAATCATCATTATGGATACCAATTCCGGAATTTCCCCAAAGCTATCTTTCTAATGAAAGAAATGCTTAAAACGAATAATAAACTACAGCCTGCCATCGAAATGTTACAATATTGGACCGGTATTCAGGAAATGCGTCAATCACCTGGGGTCGAAAATTTTCAAGGTATTGTAGATACTTGGAATACTAAATTGTCTGGACGCTTAATGGCTATATTATTGCCTGATGATTCGCCTGAGGTGGCACGAGATATGGAGGCATATTCTAATTGGGTGAGTGCCGTTATGCAACATAGTGTTGGAACAAAAGGTGGCATCAAACCCGATGGATCTGGATTTCATCATGGTATGCATTATGCAGGTTATTTGAATGGTGGTTATTCTGGATTGGGCGACGTGCTTCGGTATGTTGGAGGTACAATGTATAATTTATCAAGCGAAGCCAGAGCTAATTTTAAAAAGGGCTTGTTAGTTCATATGTGGACAGCAAATGAGCGTTCTTTTGTAAGTAGTATCTCTGGCCGTCACCCATTAAATCAAAATTTTAGTAATGGAGTTGTAAAGGCATTGGGTTATCTTGCTAAAGCCTCAAGTCCTATTGATCAGGAATTAGCTGGTCAATACATGCGCCTGGCATCTTCTTCCGATGATCTTTATATTGAATTTCAAGGTATGGGCGTTCGCCCGTCGATTGTTCCGGTAGGCAATAAAAGCATTAATTATGCTGCCTTAAACTTGCATCGTAGGGATAACTGGTTGGTAGCTACCAAAGGCTTTAATAAAATAGTTACGGGTACCGAAATTTATACTTCTAATAATCGCTATGGCCGTTATCAGAGTTATGGAACCGTTCAGGTTTTAGCGTCTGGTAATCCAGTATCAGCAGAAGAGAGTGGTTTTGTTTTAAACGGTTGGGATTGGAATCGTTTTTCGGGAGCAACTACAATACATTTACCATATGATAAGCTCAATTACAGTGGTGGAAATTTGAATGAACGTTCCCATAACGAAGAGTTTGCAGGAGCCTGTTCACTTGAGGATAATGGCATTTGGGGCATGAAATTGGATGAAAACAATTACACCAATTATACCGATGATTTTGTAGCTCGAAAATCAGTTTTTGCTTTCGATAATCGGATTATCCTTTTGGGAAGTGGAATTAGTAATTCCAATAGTCAACGTAATACCGAAACTACTTTATTTCAATCACACCTGGCCAATACTTTCGATGTAATTCGTTTAAATGATGAGCAGTTAAGCCAGTTTCCACTTCAACGAACAGAATCAGTTGCTTCGCCTATAACTATTCTAGACACAAAGGGTATTGGTTATTATCTGCCAATGGGGACTGTTAATATTTCGAAGGCTAATCAGGAGTCGCGTAATAATAAGAATAAGGCAGTGAATAATGGTGATTTTGCATCAGCATGGATTGATCACGGCAAAGCACCCACCAATGCTGAATACGAATACGCCATGTTGATTCAAACATCATCAGCAGATCTTAATGCCTTTAAAGCAGACATGGCTTTGCCAACAACTGCACCTTATGAGGTGAAGCGTAAAGATAACATTGCTCATATTGTAAAGGATAAGGTTTCCCAAACAACCGGTTATGTTTTGTTCGAGGCGGCTGATAATATTTCAGACAGTCATATTAAACAAACCAACTATCCTTGTTTAGTTATGGTAAAGGATGTAAATGAACAGCCATTGAAATTATCAATGTCGGATCCTGCCATAAATATGGAAGCGCCAGCTTCGTTGGTTCACGATGCCATTGCTCAAGAAAGAGAAGTGCAAATTGTATTGAATGGCAGGTATTCATTGGTAGCTCCAAATGCTAATTGTCAAGTACTAGGTTGGGAAGGCAATACTACGCGCTTATCTTTTACTTGTATACATGGTTTGCCTGTTAATATTGAATTAGAAGAGGGAGCTCCACTATTGGCTAACATGCTTATTGACGGTGCTAATCCTAATGGATGGTCACCAGATGTGGTAACGACAAGTATAACTATTCCTGAATCGCACTCGCCTGTTATTATTGCAGAAGCCCTGAACAGTGCAGATCAGGTAAGTATTTCAGAACCGGCTAGCTACCCAGGTGATGTTACTATAACAGTTACAAATAGCAAAGAAACTAAAACAGTTTATACATTATCAGTTAATGTCGCTCAGGAGAACCTAGAGGATTTTGAAAATTTTCTGTTAGACGATTGGGTGAACACGTCTTATGTTGGAAATAATAATATAATCTGGTATGTGCACGGCAAGCGTGATTCACACCTGGGTACAGGTGTCTCCGTGTATTCGTATAATACAACTGATGGTGTGTGGTCAGAGCCTATAGCCGGAGGTATTAGTACATTATCTTTTGATGCATTGGACAAATGGGCCGTAGGTAAAGAGCGTACTATAGAGGTAAAGATTAATGGTCAGGTGGTAAAGACCGAAAAACATACAGGAGCAGAGCAATATGTGGTAAGTGTTGATAATTTAACTATTCCTGATGATGCTGTTATAGGGGTGAAAAATATTTCTGCTACAAAGGCAGCTGTGGCGATTGATAATATCCGATGGACAGGTTATGCTCAGGAACGAAATGCTTATTTGTCATCGATCAATGTTAATAGGATGGCATTGTCGGGTTTTAATCAGGATATTGAAAAATACGACGTGTTAATTGATTCTTCTGAAGCGATGCCTGTTGTTGAAGCTTTTCCGGTTTCAGTGTTGGCTACAGTACAGATTTCTTATCCTGCATCTATTCCTGGCAATATTGTGATTAAAGTAAGTGCTGAGGATGGTTCCTGGAAAGGATATATCCTTGCTGTTGATTTTTCAAATAGTATTGACGATGACAAGGTGAAACATTCGGCAGTATATCCTAATCCAGTTTCGGATCAACTTTTTATTCAATCCGATTTAGAGCTTGTGACATCAACGGTTTATTCTTTAGATGGACGAGTGAAAATTACTGATAATGAAGGTAAAAAAAGTGTACAAGTAGGACATCTGAACAATGGTGTTTATTGTTTGCACTTGACTTTGACTAATGGAGCTACGGAAATACATAAGTTTATTAAGAAATAATTACCACCAATATTTATGTCAACGATTGAACATTGGAGTGATAAAATGGAGTGGTTGTCGGCGCAATTTATGTTGTACCGTATAAAGATAGCACCTTAAATATTACAAAGGTCTTTCTAGTTAATTTGGAATGGCGTCAATCATCAAGTAAAGATTAAGTTTAAAAATATAGTATTATGTCCAAAAAAGTCATCACATTCGGAGAGATCATGCTCCGATTATCAACGCCCGGATATCAACGATTTGCACAGGCCAAAGAATTAGAGATGTGTTATGGGGGCGGTGAAGCCAATGTGGCTTATTCATTAGCCAATTATGGCATTGATGCATCATTAGTAACACGATTACCTAAAAACGATCTGGGTGATGCCTGCATGAAAGAGTTACGTAAGTATGGTGTTGATACCAATCGGATCTTATATGGAGGCGAGCGTTTGGGTATCTACTTTTTAGAGACCGGAGCTGTAGCACGCGCCAGTAAAGTGGTTTATGATCGTGCTCATTCTTCCTTTTCAAGTATAGAAAAAGGCATGGTCAAATGGGATGAGGTGTTAAGAGATGCTGCCTTTTTTCATTGGACAGGTATTGCACCTGCCGTTTCGCAAGGAGCTGCCGATGCTTGTTTAGAAGCTATTCACGCAGCGAATCGTTTAGGAGTAACCGTGTCGTGCGATTTAAATTATCGTAAAAACCTTTGGAAGTATGGCAAATTGGCATCCGAAGTAATGCCTGAATTAGTAGCAGGATGTGATATCGTTTTAGGTAATGAAGAAGACGCCGCCATGGTATTGGGTATACATCCCGAGGGCATGGATGTAACCAGTGGGCATATTGAAGCGGAAGCTTACCGCAGTGTATCACAACAAATAATGAAACAATACCCACGTGTTAAAAAGGTAATTACAACTCTTCGTGGATCTATTAATGCTAATCACAATACTTGGTCGGGCGTATTGTACGATGGGGAAACCTTGTTTAAAGCTGCCGATTACGACATTACTCACATCGTAGACCGTGTTGGTGGTGGCGATTCATTTATGGGAGGCCTTATCTATGGACTATTAACTTATGAAGGTGATGATCAGAAGGCGCTAGAGTTCGCCACAGCAGCTTCTTGTTTAAAGCACACTATTAAAGGTGATTATAA